>NZ_JBAHUR010000009.1 GCF_036689815.1 Magnetovibrio sp. PR-2
TGTACAGTATCGCATTAATACAGCAACTGTCCTTACTCAAGACGACATGGAACATGAAGACATTATTCGCGAATTTACAAACCCACCAGATTGGTGGCAACCTGGATTTGTAGATTTTATTGTCTTCCGGCCAAACGAAACCGACGGGACTTGCTCCATTACAAACTGCCGCTTTATTGATAATCCATCTGGACCAACTGGTGACGAATGCTGCAACTACACTTATATCGCCTATCCTGTAAATAATGAGTGGCATATCAAAACTTGGTCATGGTGGGGGGATCATTGCCCCCCCCTTTTCAAGTATTAATTTAAGAAATTAGGTCTGAGATCCTTATACTTTCGCAAACCTGATTTGTTGTAGATCGGCATTTGCAGGTCGCGAACTTCAACATGAACATGATTTTCCATGCCCTCATTGCCCTTTTTTGAGGCAATATCTTGCGCTTGTCCGATATTGGTTTTTCCAGCAACAACCTTGTCGCCAATTTTGATACTCGGCGAGACATAAAAGTGGCGAACAACGTAACCATCTGGGGTTTTAACATCGACAATTTTATATTTACCATCTGGGTATGGAGTACCAATGGCAACGACTTTACCGCTAACTGTTGAGTTTATTGACTCACCTGATTTGGCAATAAAATCTACTCCCCTATGACGACCATGTGTTCTTGATGCATTGTATTCACCACTACCTTGATCATCCAAAGGGCGAACTGCTCCAGTTTTCGTCGGGCTAACCATCGCGGGCGGTAGTTTTTGCCCTTCAATGCCTTCTGCTACCTTGAAGCGGTAAGCTTCGCCAATGTCCTCCTTATTCTGTTGTTCAAATGGGTTTGCCCCTTTGGCTTCACGCGGCGGTTGGTAGGACGGATATTCAGGCCCTTTTTCTCCTGATTTCAGATACTCTGCCGCACTTGCACTGCTATCCGCCACCTGCACACTGGGACCTTCTAGGCTTTCAGGCTTTAGGGGGTCTGGACCCACGGGCAGCTCCATCTCGCGCACATATTTTGCTGCTAACTCGGGGTTTTTGCTGCGCATGTATTCTGCGGTTTCTTGCAGTTCAGCTTCAGCTTGTGGACCACCGTGTTTCAAAGCATCTTGGGCATAGGGTTTGTAATCCGTGACGTCCGTCTTTTTCAGCAAGGCATCCCCTTCCCGGGCGACTGCAGAGGCACTTTCAGCCGAAAGCGGTTGTGCCTTTGGCTTGTTGAGATGCGCCTTGGGGCCGGACCAGACTTCTTGCACGCGCGACGGTTTGTTTGCGGCCGCTTGGGCAGACTTCACACGTTGGCGCGTGGCGTCGGAGAAGGTGGAGATCTGTCGCTTTGGTTTCAGTTGTTTGATCGTCTTAAAATCGTTGACGCGCAGGTATCTGCCCGTCAACGGGTCTTGCATGGGACCCTCCGGGCCTTGCAACACCGGGTTGGTTTTGGATTTGGGAACCTTGAGTGCCAGCGAGGCGTTACTGAGGGAGGACGTTTGTCGCGGTGTGCCCAGCGCGTTGTTGGGTTGCGTGCGCTTTGGCGTGCTCCGACCAACGCCACTAGCGGCTTGGCCGTTGATGCCCGGCGTGCGAAACGACGTCGTATCCTTCGTCGCAAATTGATCCGAAAACACGTCGCTGATCCCACCAGTTGAGCCCTTGCTTTGCGGCCCCATGGCGTCAATGGTGTCGGACAGGCCGCTTTGCAAAGACGAGCCCAAAGCATTTCCTAAGGTCGAGCCCAACGGCCCGCCTATGGTGTCACTGACTTTTCCTGCTGCGTAATTCCCCACCGCCCCGGTGAAGGCATTTTTCAAGCCGCCGCTGATGTCGGTGTAGGACCCGTTGCCCAAGAAGCCACCAACCGTGCCGCCGAGGATTTTCCCCACGGGGCCACCAACCTTTTCGCTGATCTTGCGCGAGGCATAATCGCCGACATATTTCCCCGCAAGACTACCCACCGCCGACCCGGCAACGGGACCGAAGAAACTGCCCGCCATGGCGCCGAGAGCGGACCCGATGAAAAATTCCGGAAGACCCGTTTCGGGATTGATGGAGCCGCCGTCGGTGACGCGGACAGGTCATATGATAAATCAATTTACTCTGACCCCATTGACACCTATTTACTCTGACCCCATTGACACCTATGACCCCATTGACACCTACACCGAACCATATCTTTGATCAAAAGTCTCCGGCATCTGGTTCTTCGTCTACGACTTCGCTCGGAACGAATGGCGGGACATATTCATAAGCCCAATCTGGTTCGCGGTCTTGAGCCACGCGCCACCATTTTTCACCGTCCAAACCATCGGGCAGAGCAACACTGAAAGGGTTCCGGGGAATGCTAGGGTCGAGCCCTTTTGCGCGCATGCGCTTTTCCCATTCCGGCCGCAAGGGCTGCGGAAGCTTGTGACCACATCGGTGGCAGTAATTGACCGGAACAATTTCGATGGGTTGATGACAAACAGGTTTGTCCATATCAATAATCCGGATGCCGAACTCCCGTGTATGCGGCAGGTACGCATACATGCCACCTGCCCAAAACCAGAGCGGCCAACAGCTTTCACAATGATGTGCAGGTATGTCGGACCACCGGCTTTGGCCGGGGCAATCGGGGTCTTGAAATGGGGTCCATTCTGCTCCCGCAGCAACAAACGGCTCAAGCTCCCACCAATCCGTTTGCCCATCAGGTGGCCTGATTTTCGTCAAAGGCGGCTCCGGCCAACGATATTCGACATCCCGGGGCACGGCCCGGTTCATCCACCATTGCTCAGAATGATATTCCTCTGGCAAGTCCAAAGGCGAAATCGTGTCGTAGTCCGATTCCTCAATCAATCCCTCTGAATAGGCGTAGTGCTTCCAATCATAACAATGAATCGGCAAAGCTTCCCCAGTCCAAGGGCAAAAGCCTTCGCCACCATAGGGTAAAACCCCCTCGGCCAGCGGCTTTGCCATGACTTCGCGCGGGACGTCACCGGGCTGGATGAACGGTATTCCAAACACGCGCTCCACCGGGCCATAGAAGAGGGCGACGTTGGGGTTTGCCAACGCCGCCTGCATTTCTTCACACGTATCTTTGTCCGTCAGAATGAAAGTCATATACCAGATCGATCTTTCGTTTCGGTTTCGCGGGCTTAATGAGCTCGCCCGTCACAGGGTCCACGACACCGTCGTGAATCAGCTGTCTTCCTTGCATGCGATAGCGTTCCATTTCGCCACCATGGTTAGGGTCCCAGTCATAATACCGTTTCTCACTGCCTTTCAACCCATTCGTGCGCAAGTCAAGCCTCCCTCCTTTAGCACTCTTCAAATCCTTTACCTCAGGCAACCTCTTATATATACCATAAGGTGTGCTGCGCACCTCGTTTTTTTTGAGGTATTCTTTGCGATCTTTGAGATCGCGTCGGTACTGTTCACTGTTTTGATAAGCCTCAACTTTGGTTTTAGCAGGGGACTTTTTGTGAAACAGGCCATCATCTCGCGACTTGTTCCCCTTGTGAAGGGGGCCCACATCTTTTGCCCCCCGCACGCCCGCGCCTTCTGCGCCAAATAGGACGCCTTGCTCGGATGGGCTGATGGGGCCTTGGGTGAGGTCGTGGTAGCGTTCACCTAACATTTGAACCCGGCGCTTAGGGTCTTGTTGATTCAGGGCATCGTTTAAGTATTTGGCTTCATCAGAGCCTTTGCCATAGACCTTGTCGATTTCTGAACGCATTTGGTTTGGATCGCTGTAGTCTCCTTTCACGAGCTTGTTGAGCAGCGTCCCCCGCGTTGGGTCATAACTTTTTGTTGGATCAGAAACGTGCCGAACATTCGGGTCAACATTAGGATTTTCAATCCGGTTGTCGTTGGCATCCCACCACTGCCCATGTTCATCCTGGCGCGGGGCGTCGAATTCGGAATCCGTTTTTGACTGAGCCGGGTTTTGTAGCCCTGCTTTATCCAACTCCAACGCTTTGAACACCTTTTCGCCATGACCGGGGTGGCGTTGTTCAATTTGGTTGAGAAGGTCTTGCGTGTTGGCTTTACCTTGCTCACCACCTGTTGCGAGGGTGTCGTCAATGTAAGGCTTCATACTGGAGAAGTCCGTCGTTTTAACCACCGACCCTGCCGTGCGCGCGTTGGCAGAAGATGTTTCGGCGGATACGCCCGGTTGTGGTTTCGGCTTATTCAGATGTGCCTTCGGACCCGACCAGACTTCTTGAACACGGGGCTCGGCTTTTGGGGCTTTGAGTTCCATGCTCTGGGCGTGCTTGGTGTTTTGGGCACGGTAGACATGTGGGCGGGGGGTGTTTGAAATTTCCTTTGTTTGAGCTTTGGGGGCTTTGGGGCCGGACCAGACTTCTTGCACGCGCGACGGTTTGTTTGCGGCCGCTTGGGCAGACTTCACACGTTGGCGCGTGGCGTCGGAGAAGGTGGATATCTGTCGCTTTGGTTTCGGTTGTTTGAGCGGTTTAAAATCGTTGACGCGCAGGTATCGGCCCGTCAGCGGGTCTTGCATGGGACCCTCCGGGCCTTGTAACACCGGGTTGGTTTTGGATTTGGGAACCTTGGGTGCCAGCGAGGCGTTGTTGAGGGAGGACGTTTGGCGCGGTGTGCCCAACGCGTTGTTGGGTTGCGTGCGCTTTGGCGTGCTCCGGCCAGCGCTACCAGCGGCTTGACCGTTAAAGCCCGGCGTGCGAAACGACGTCGTGTCCTTGGTCGCAAATTGATCCGAAAGTGCGCCGCTGATGCCTCCGGTTTGCCCGCTTGTTTTCGGGCCCATGGCGTCAATGGTGTCGGACAGGCCGCTTTGCAAAGACGAGCCCAAAGCATTGCCTAAGGTCGAGCCCAACGGCCCGCCTATGGTGTCACTGACTTTTCCAGCTGCGTAATTCCCCACCGCCCCGGTGAAGGCATTTTTCAAGCCGCCGCCGATGTCGGTGTAAGACCCGTTGCCCAAAAACCCCCCAACGGTGCCACCGAGGATTTGACCCACGGGACCGCCAACCTTTTCGCTAATCTTGCGCGAGGCATAATCGCCAACGTATTTCCCCGCAAGACTACCCACCGCCGACCCGGCAACAGGGCCGAAGAAACTGCCAGCCATGGCGCCGAGAGCAGAGCCGATGAAAAACTCCGGCAGACCCGTTTCGGGATTGATGGAGCCGCCGTCGGTGACGCGGCAGGGATATACAAAATCAATTTACTCTGACCCCGGTGCCTGTTCGCTGATGCCCCTTGGGCGGCACAGTTCCATACCTCTTTTCAACGGTTTAACCCAAGGCTATACTCACGCCATGATGGATTTTCGCTCAAAACTTCTTGGACTGCTTTTGTGCTGCAGCCTTGTCGGTGGGTGTGTTGAAGACAGTTCGTCAACACTTCCCTCCACGCCGCTGGAGCGTGGTTTGGCGTTGTACTTTGACAAGGACTACCAAGCCGCCAAACCGATTTTGCTACCGTTGGCCGAAGCCGGGGAGCCCATGGCGATGCATGCCATCGGCTACATGCATGACTTCGGTTTGACCATGCCCAAAGACCCGAGCCAAGCCTGCGACTGGTATGAAAAGGCCGCCCAGGCGGACTTGGCCAAGTCTATGTATAGCTTGGCTAGATGCTATCATTTTGGTAAAGGTCGAAAACCAGACGACGAACAGCTGCATCACTGGCTTTTGAAAGCAGCCAATCATGGACACATACGTTCAATGATTAACCTTGCCGGTATGGACGAAACTGAAGGTGAAACATATCGGTTTTGGATGAACAGGGCCGTACAGGCTGGAAGTAAATTCGCCGCTGTTGATCTGTGGTTCTTTGGGTATGAAAACGATGTCCCAGGTTTACGCAGCCAGGACATCGTTTGCAATTTCATCAGAATTACCCTGTTCGGAGAAGATATTGATGCTTGTGACGACCTAATCTGATTATTGATCTCCAGGCCATGTTTTACGATTTCTCCTTTTACGCTCAACCGCCACATCCAAAGCCATATTGGCACCAGTATCTACCGCAGTTTCGGTCACATTCCGTGCACCTGTGGCGAGAAGATCGCGCCCTTCCCTTTTTACGCCATCCCCCAACCAAGAGCGCACACGCGGCCCCGCCCAATTCGCGACTTTGCCGCCGCCAACACGGCTCAATGGTGTCGTGGCGAAGGAGAATGCACCACGGGCGCGCGCATGTTTGATTTGCTGTTGGCGCGATCCGCCATCCAAAGCGACACGTTCCGCCGTTTTCCCCGCTTCGGTAAATGGTGCGGCAATCAAATCACCAGCGACATAGGCTAGACCTTTACCAAAGCGACGATGCAAGGCGACACCGGGCATGTCTTTATAAGCATCGGGCGGTGACAAGTGGTCCAATTTCTTGTTGATGTTGCGCGTGGTGTTGGGGCTCAAGGGTTGACCCATGGTCGCTTTCACCCCAGACACAATTTGCTTTCCTTTCTCGGCAATGGGAACTTTGAACGCATTGCCATGAAAGACGGATGAGGCTTTGCGTTGGCCTTTATACACAGCATCACGCTCGCGACGCTCAACCCATTTTGTATATTTACGCATGTCCGCTTCATAGGAAGGTGACGATGGGTCGGGGGCCTCTTTCCACATATAATTGCTGTACCGGGCATCGCTGTATCCCTTTTGGAAAAGTTGCAATTCTTCCGGCATGGAGTTGATCAAGTCCGGATCCGATTGTGCCAAAGCATGGAGCTTTTGCCCCAGCGCAACAGTGCTCTTTTCATCACTTCCGCGCACGACCCGTAATTCATTTTCCCACTTCTTGATGGCATCGCGTTCACGCTGAACCTTTGCTTGGGCAGACCCGGAACGCGCAATTTTACGTTCTTCATCCGTCATGTAACTGTCGTTATGTGCGCCAGAGGAGGCCGACTGAGAATCAAGAACCTCTCGATTTCCTCCGCGCGCACGCTTGCGTTCTTGCGCATTTAAGGTGCGCCCTTCTTTGGGCGCAGGCGATGCGCTGGCATTGTGAGTGTGCAACTTGTTTTGATATTTGTCCTGCGCGGCGCGGAACGTGTCTTGGGTATCTTTCGGCTTATTCAGGTGTGCCCTTGGACCCGACCAGACTTCTTGAACACGGGGCTCGGCTTTTGCTCCACTGAGCTCCATGGTTTGGGCGTGCTTGGTGTTTTGGGTGCGGGTGATGTGTTGGCGGGTGATGTGTGAGGGGGGGGTTGAAATCTCCTTTGTTTGGGCTTTGGGGGCTTTGGGGCCGGACCAGACTTCTTGCACGCGCGACGGTTTGTTTGCGGCCGCTTGGGCAGACTTCACACGTTGGCGCGTGGCGTCGGAGAAGGTGGAGATCTGTCGCTTTGGTTTCAGTTGTTTGATCGTCTTAAAATCGTTGACGCGCAGGTATCTGCCCGTCAACGGGTCTTGCATGGGACCCTCCGGGCCTTGCAACACCGGGTTGGTTTTGGATTTGGGAACCTTGAGTGCCAGCGAGGCGTTACTGAGGGAGGACGTTTGTCGCGGTGTGCCCAGCGCGTTGTTGGGTTGCGTGCGCTTTGGCGTGCTCCGGGCAACTCCACCAGCGGCTTGGCCGTTGATGCCCGGCGTGCGAAACGACGTCGTATCCTTCGTCGCAAATTGATCCGAAAACACGTCGCTGATCCCACCAGTTGAGCCCTTGCTTTGCGGCCCCATGGCGTCAATGGTGTCGGACAGGCCGCTTTGCAAAGACGAGCCCAAAGCATTGCCTAAGGTCGAGCCCAACGGCCCGCCTATGGTGTCACTGACTTTTCCTGCTGCGTAATTCCCCACCGCCCCGGTGAAGGCATTTTTCAAGCCGCCGCTGATGTCGGTGTAAGACCCGTTGCCCAAAAATCCACCAACCGTGCCGCCGAGGATTTGCCCCACGGGACCACCAACCTTTTCGCTGATCTTGCGCGAGGCATAATCGCCGACGTATTTCCCCGCAAGACTACCCACAGCCGACCCGGCAACAGGGCCGAAGAAACTGCCAGCCATGGCGCCGAGAGCGGAGCCGATGAAAAACTCCGGCAGACCCGTTTCAGGGTTGATGGAGCCGCCGTCGGTGACGCGGTGAAGCAGCTCGGCCTCTGCGGGGTGATGTGAGCCAAGATGGTGTCGCCGTTGCGGCCCTTGGATTGCAAGTGCTGGGCCATGGCTTTAACGGTTTCACCCTCGGCATTGATGACGCCGTCGACCTTTAGGCCTTGTTTGGATTGAAAGTCTTTGATGGCGTCAAAGAGGTCGCGGTCGGGGTATTCGCTGATGCCCCTTGGGCGGCACTGGTCCATATCTCTTTTCAACAGTTAAACCCAAGGCTATACTCACGCCATGATGGATTTCTGTTCAAAACTTCTTGGACTGCTTTTGTGCTGCAGCCTTGTCGGTGGGTGTGTTGAAGACAGTTCGTCAACACTTCCCTCCACGCCGTTTGAGCGTGGCTTGGCGTTGTACTTTGACAAGGACTACCAAGCCGCCAAGCCGATTTTGCTACCTTTGGCCGAAGCTGGGGAGCCCATGGCCATGCATGCCATGGGTTACATGTATGAGAATGGTTTGACCACGTCCAAAGACCCGAGAAGGGCCTGCGATTGGTACGAAAAGGCCGCCCAGGCGGGATTGGCCAAGTCAATGTACAGCTTGAGTAACTGTTACTATTTTGGAGAAGGTAGAAAACTAGATGAAGACAAGATGCATCATTGGCTTCTGGAGGCAGCCAATGATGGTCTTATTTACGCTATGGTTAATCTGGCGGCTAATGACGAAACCGAAGGCGAAGTTTATCGGTATTGGATGAACAAAGCTGCTAAGGCTGGAAATAAAAATGCTGCTGTGAGCCTATGGATGTTCGGGTATGAAGACGATGTCCCGGATTTGCGCACCCAGGACATCGTCTGCAATTTTATCCGTATCCTTATTTTTGATGAGGACATCACAGCATGTGACGATTTAAAATAGTTACTGTGGTTGATTGCGAGACTTATCTTTTCTCCTTTTGCGCTCAACCGCCACATCCAAAGCCATATTGGCCCCAGCATCCACACCCGTTTCGGCCAAGTTCCGTGCACCTGTGGCGAGAAGATCGCGCCCTTCCCTTTTTACGCCATCCCCCAACCAAGAGCGCACACGCGGCCCCGCCCAATTCGCGACTTTGCCGCCGCCAACACGGCTCAATGGTGTCGTGGCGAAGGAGAATGCACCACGGGCGCGCGCATGTTTGATTTGCTGTTGGCGCGATCCGCCATCCAAAGCGACACGTTCCGCCGTTTTCCCCGCTTCGGTAAATGGTGCAGCAATCAAATCACCAGCGACATAGGCTAGACCTTTACCAAAGCGACGATGCAAGGCGACACCGGGCATGTCTTTATAAGCATCGGGCGGTGACAGGTGGTCCAATTTCTTGTTGATGTTGCGCGTGGTGTTGGGGCTTAAGGGTTGACCCATGGTCGCTTTCACCCCAGACACAATTTGCTTTCCTTTCTCGGCAATGGGAACTTTGAACGCATTGCCATGAAAGACGGATGAGGCTTTGCGTTGGCCTTTATACACAGCATCACGCTCGCGACGCTCAACCCATTTTGTATATTTACGCATGTCCGCTTCATAGGAAGGTGACGATGGGTCGGGGGCCTCTTTCCACATATAATTGCTGTACCGGGCATCGCTGTATCCCTTTTGGAAAAGTTGCAATTCTTCCGGCATGGAGTTGATCAAGTCCGGATCCGATTGTGCCAAAGCATGGAGCTTTTGCCCCAGCGCAACAGTGCTCTTTTCATCACTTCCGCGCACGACCCGTAATTCATTTTCCCACTTCTTGATGGCATCGCGTTCACGCTGAACCTTTGCTTGGGCAGACCCGGAACGCGAAATTTTACGTTCATCATCCGTCATGTAACTGTCGTTATGTGCGCCAGAGGAGGCCGACTGAGAATCAAGAACCTCTCGATTGCCCCCACGCGCACGCTTGCGTTCTTGCGCATTTAAGGTGCGCCCTTTTTTGGGTGCAGGCGATGCGCTAGCATTGTGGGTGTGCAACTTGTTTTGGTACTTGTCCTGAGCCGCGCGGAACATGTCTTGGGTGTCTTTCGGCTTATTCAGGTGCGCCTTTGGTCCCGACCAGACTTCTTGAACGCGGGGCTCGGCTTTTGCTGCACTGAGCTCCATGGTTTGGGCGTGCTTGGTGTTTTGGGCGCGGGCGACGTGTGGGCGGGTGTTTGAAAGCTCTTTTGTTTGGGCTTTGGGGGCCATGGGGCCGGACCAGACTTCTTGCACGCGCGACGGTTTGTTTGCTGCCGCTTGGGCAGACTTCACACGTTGGCGCGTGGCGTCGGAGAAGGTGGAGATCTGTCGCTTTGGTTTCGGTTGTTTGAGCGGCTTAAAATCATTGACGCGCAGGTATCTGCCCGTCAACGGGTCTTGCATGGGACCCTCCGGGCCTTGCAACACCGGGTTGGTTTTGGATTTGGGAACCTTGGGTGCCAGCGATGCGTTGCTGAGGGAAGACGTTTGTCGCGGTGTGCCCAACGCGTTGTTGGGTTGTGTGCGCTTTGGCGTGCTCCGGCCAGCGCCACCATCGGCTTGGCCGTTAAAGCCCGGTGTGCGAAACGACGTCGTGTCCTTCGTCGCAAATTGATCCGAAAGTGCGCCGCTGATGCCTCCGGTTTGGCCGCTTGTTTGCGGGCCCATGGCGTCAATGGTATCGGACAGGCCGCTTTGCAAAGACGAGCCCAAAGCATTGCCTAAGGTNGTGGGCGGGTGTTTGAAAGCTCTTTTGTTTGGGCTTTGGGGGCCATGGGGCCGGACCAGACTTCTTGCACGCGCGACGGTTTGTTTGCTGCCGCTTGGGCAGACTTCACACGTTGGCGCGTGGCGTCGGAGAAGGTGGAGATCTGTCGCTTTGGTTTCGGTTGTTTGAGCGGCTTAAAATCATTGACGCGCAGGTATCTGCCCGTCAACGGGTCTTGCATGGGACCCTCCGGGCCTTGCAACACCGGGTTGGTTTTGGATTTGGGAACCTTGGGTGCCAGCGATGCGTTGCTGAGGGAAGACGTTTGTCGCGGTGTGCCCAACGCGTTGTTGGGTTGTGTGCGCTTTGGCGTGCTCCGGCCAGCGCCACCATCGGCTTGGCCGTTAAAGCCCGGTGTGCGAAACGACGTCGTGTCCTTCGTCGCAAATTGATCCGAAAGTGCGCCGCTGATGCCTCCGGTTTGGCCGCTTGTTTGCGGGCCCATGGCGTCAATGGTATCGGACAGGCCGCTTTGCAAAGACGAGCCCAAAGCATTGCCTAAGGTCGAGCCCAACGGCCCACCTATGGTGTCACTGACTTTACCAGCAGCGTAATTCCCCACCGCCCCGGTGAAGGCATTTTTCAAGCCGCCGCTGATGTCGGTGTAGGACCCGTTACCCAAGAAGCCACCAACCGTGCCGCCGAGGATTTGCCCCACGGGACCACCGACCTTCTTGCTGATTTTCTGTGCGGCGTAGTTGCCGATCATCTGTCCGCCAACATTGCCGACAAAAGAGCCCACCCCTGGGCCCATAAAGCTGGTGGCCATGGCACCTAACGCCGAGCCAATGAAGAACTCCGGCAGGCCGGTGTCTGGGTTGATGGACCCGCCGTCGGTGACGCGGTGAAGCAGCTCGGCCTCTGCGGGGGTGATGTGAGCCAAGATGGTGTCGCCGTGCCGCCCATGACGGCGCACCAACTCGGCGGCGGTCTTCAGTGACGTTTCGGTTTCTCCACCCGGCTTCATCACACCGTCGTTTTTGAGCCCCGTGCCCTTTTGAAAGGTTTTGATGGCATCAAACAACGCCCGGTCGGGCACGTCTGTCACGCCCCAGTCGGGGGCTTCGTAAAGCCCCAGCTCTTGCAAGGTCAGTTTGGCTGATAAAACGTCGGCAGGATCGGCAGCGGCATTCGCTGCCAGGGATGATTTGAGTTGGACACATTTTGGCATGGATTAAAATCCTATATTAAGAGCATGCAGAAACACTCACGCCCTAAAGCGCGGTTCCGGAGCATACCGGGGTTAACAAAAACGGGAGGTGCGTCTGCGGTCTCAGACCGTCAGAAAGAAAATGCCTAGCGTGCCAACACAATACCGGGCTGCTCCGTCTGCCATTCAAAGCTCACGACTAAGCCCAACAGAAGCACCATGAAACAAAAGATAAAACATAACGCAAACAAAGTCAAGAATTATTTCCTATTTGCGGTCACCTCACATGTTTTACAGAGCGGTGCATGCACAAAAAAAGGGAGAGCCGAAGCTCTCCCTTTTGCATTTGGTGTTGCCGGGAACTTATTTGAACACGACTTCCACACGACGGTTGAGGCGGCTCTTCACGCCGTCATCCGTGGCTTCCATCGGGCTGGTCTCACCCGCATGGGAGCTGGAAATTTGCGTCCCGATGCCTTGAACCATCAAAGCCTTCGCAACCGCTTCTGCGCGTTTTTGGGACAACATCATGTTGTAGTCCGCGTTGCCGGAGGTGTCGGTATGGCCAATCACGGTGGCTTGTTTGACGCCAGCTTTTTTCGCTGCTTCTACAGCCACTTTCACTTGTGACATTGCGCCGCTGGAAACTTCTGCGCTGTCGAATGCGAAGTAAACGATCAACGGCTTGAGTTCAGGCTTAGCCATCACCGGTTTTTCGCCGACACAATCAGGCAGTGCCGTTTCAAAGCTGGTTTTCGCAGCTGCGATGTGATCGGGCTGGTGGCCTTCTTCGGATTGTTCCATCCAATGTTCAAGGAACGTTTGTGCGCGGGCACATGCATCTGAGTTCACTTGCGGAGCATTGGTGCCCAAAGCTTTCGTCAGACTTGCGTGGCCCATTTTGATGCCGTCCATATCGGCTTTCAAAGCGCGTGCGCTCGGGTCTTGCAACATCGGCGCTTGACCCATAGCAGCCATTTTCGCGTTGTCGTTAAAGAAGGCCACGGACTGCCAGTCACCTTCTTCTTTTTCAAATACCGCACGTTCACTATAGCGTTTGTGCAAGGCTGAAGCATACGCATCGCCCTGATCAGACATCATCTTAACGCCTTCAACGTCGTAGGAGCTGGCACAAGCGGCCAGCATACCCATAGCGCCCAACAGAGCACTGGCTTTCATTACATTCTTCATGGAGTTCCTCCCGAAATTACAAAAACAAAGGTCGAAATATTTATCTGGCCACTCAACCGAGAGTCTACGCATCCCACACTTAGATGTGAACCGAAATCCGTCGTTTCAATGGGAAACCGACACTCAAGTTCAAGAAATATCACTTATTTGCCTATTACATTACCCAAATGAGTTACACTCTTATGATCTTGAGACGGATGAGGACCGTAAGTGCGCATATATCGACCAGTTTTTATTGTTTTGGCATCATTGCTTGTATCGGCCCTCACAGCATGCCAAGCCACCCACCAATATGCTCCCCTCACCTTGACAAGCCTGAACTCAGGTCAATCGCGGGCGCTGGACATTGCCGCCACAGGCCCATGGCGTGACAGCGCCGTAAACGTCAAAGCCGGCGAACGTTACACAATTGCGACACAAGGCACATGGTCAGCCGGTCCATTTTGTGGAAACACGGATGCGGGCGGGCTCAAAACCGAAACTTTGATGTGCATGAAGGCCATTTTCGCCAATGCCTTCCCCCACCCCGACGCGCCCATCGGCGCTCTCATCGCCAAAGTCGGTAAGGACGGTCAACCGTTTGTCGTCTCAGATGCCCAGCCCCTTTCGATTGAACAAGACGGCACCTTGTTTTTGCGCATGAACGACCCGGACGCGATCATGTTCGACAATTCAGGATTTATCGAAGTCACAATTGAGCGACACCAAGAAACGACGGCCCAAATTCCCGAACAGTCCCCTGAACAGTCAATGGAGCTGGAGAGCGTCGGGCCTCAAGCTACGCCCCATGCACCCACGACACCGCGCGCGCCCCTTCGCTTACAACCGAACAAAACGAACCAACACGTCCATGTTCCCCGCGCCCAAGGCACGGGTTTTTACGGAGCGGAACAAGACATCGGCTTTAATGTGTTGGACAATATGGCCTATGACCTCCACACAGGGCAGCTCACCCTTGGCGGACACTTCGATCCGAGCTTAGGCGGTCCGCGCATTCCTTATCTGCAACACCTTGCCACACTGTTGGAGCAGCCTGAGCCGCAAGTGTCTTTGGACTGGACGCGCGAATTTGAAAGCCGCATTGCCGCCTTTTTCGATCGCATGGACAATGCTGAAAACATGGCCCGACTGGTGGGCTCTGGACGTTTGATGGATGACAACGGAAATGTCACACACAAGGGTCGTGTCTTTCTGCCCGTCTTCGGCGTAAAGGCCTTCGACCATGGCCGAACGGCAGGCGCACTGGGGGCAGAGACCCGTATGAAAGAACTGGGGGTGTTGGAGATCACATCCATCACACCCGGCTCGGCGGCGGATCGTGCAGGCTTGCGCGTCGGCCAAACCATCCACCACGTCAGCCGCAACGGTGGCCTCGCACAGCAGCCTTTCCTTCCTGCGACACTCACGCGTTTCGTTCGTTTTGCGGGCGAAGGTGCGCAGATCCAATTTCATATGGATGGTTACAATCCCGACACGGCAATACCCGTCACCCTGGATGGATATGCGGGAGATTCCTGGGCGCACATGACGCGCTACGACATTATTGAGCGGATCATGCGGGCCGGGAACAAGCCCAAGGCTGCAAACGTGATCCAAGCGGTCGGCGAATTCGTGCGCAACCAAAGCACGCCTGCGGGCGAACTCGCCATGCAGTCGATCATGTACGCGACCAATTCCAACCAAGTTTTTGAAACCAACAAAGCCCGCTACACCGCAGGCGACATGTCCAAAGCGGACATGATGGCGGATTGGATGCGTGCCTTGGTTTTGGGCATGGAAGACGCTATGGAGCTGCCCCGCAATGCATTGCTCAGCGTTTGGGAAACTGAATACCAGCGCACCGGCGATGCTTTGGGTGTCATTGATACCGTGATCGGGGAAATGAACCGCTTGGCCGCGCCTATGGTCGCAACAGCCCTGCGCACGGCACTTTATAAAAACGATCACATCTCAATGCCGATTTCGATTTTGGACCCGTCGTTGGATTTCACACCCGAAGTCACCCCCCGCTTTGTCGGCTTGGACCCGACGTCAGAACTTGCCCGCTTGTTTGTCGAAGCCGACTATATCGCCAAAGCCATCGTACATATGCCGGTATTGTCCGATCACGTCAGCGGATACAAAACCGAATACGAATTCGGCGAAGCCCGTCCGGGCGCCGTCACGGATACGTCCAACCGGCTGTGGATCGAGCCCGGACGCATGCAGGTCCAGCGCAATCGCGACAATTCCGCGCTGCAATTTGGCAAAACCGAAATGCGCATCAATGTTGCGCGCGCCATCAGCAGCCAAGCGGAACGTTATGACGATGGCTATTCACGTTACCTCACGCGCCTGTATGCGGACCTGGCCAAAGAGTTCTCCCCTCTCCACGAATTGCGTGAAGCGGCTAAGTTGGCTGTGGCGGCACGCTGGATCAAAAGCTTGGACCCTGGGTTTAAACTGCCCCCAAAGGGTCGCACGCGGCTCGACCTGCCAGAAACGTTGGAAGGGTTCGTCACACTGATTTGGTCCCCGAAACGCGTCAAAGTCAGCCTAATCGCACCCGGCGGCATCGATTTTAAAGTGCCTCCTATAGGTCCGTCCGGCCCCGTATTTCCCGGCGCCCAACGCGTGAACATTCCCATTGACGCCTCTGTGGTGGACCTCAGCACGTTTGACGTTGTGACGCCAAAACCCTTTGAGCCTGCGGTGCAAACAAAGGTCACGCCAAATCACAGACGTTTGCTCACACAACCACCCGTGCCGTCCAGTGTCCGACTGGTCGGGCGCGCGACGAAGGGGCAACGCACACTGAGCAGACTTGACGGGTTTCGCACGCAAGCTCTTGCACACGAAAATCGCTGCGACGGCGAACTGTCCCGGGCGACCAGTGAACATCTTGTTTATGTCCGTTCCATCGCGCAAAAACTGCAAGGGGTCGAAGATGCCCTGAACGCCATCACCGCGCAGCTGCCCGAACGTCAACGCACATTTGCACGCCTCAATATCGTCTTTAAAGACGAACAAGCCCATTTGCGCGAAGCAGCCTTGGATTTAGCATCCAGCGGCTTGCTCGGCGTTTATGACGAGCTTAAAGGGGCAAAGACATTTCGCTCCATCCAAGATTTTGAAACGCTGCTCGACACACTGCGCGCTTCCAAAAGCAAACTTCGGGATCTTTCGTTAAAGCTCGCCAACTTAGACCTCGCCATCAGCGCCGCTGCAGCGCGTTCCTTAGAAGAGCGGGAACAAGCAACCTTGGACCTGCTTCACTTTGTCAAAGACAGCATCGGCGATGCCTCAAACGTATCAGGTAGCCCGGCACTGACACGTGCACTTCGCGTTTCTGCAGCAACGTTAAACATCGGCGCAAAAGCCCAACGTGCCGTTGACGCTGTGGCCAGTCTGTACATGTTACAAGACGCAGCCGAAACCCTGAACAGCCTTGAAACCGTCACAGAAGCCGAGGGTGAAGGGCTGAAAACCAGTCTGCTGGCGCTGCAACGCACGTTGGCTGACGAGCTGAGCACAGCATTGTCTCACCCGCTCATGATGGATCTGCAAAACCCCTCGGCCAAGCTTGACTGCGCCAAGTGATGCATTGCGCCGTTTGTCCCTTTGCACTCAAGAGAGGCGTGCGCTATTGTGGGAAAATGAAAACCATGCGCGAGATATGGACTCTTTAGAATATGACGCCTCCCCGCCCTCAGTCCGCCATCAACAAGAGCGAGTTGTTCACGAACCCGGCGACGGCCTATGCCGCCATCGATTTGGGGACAAACAACTGTCGCATGCTGGTCGCACGCCCACACAAAAACAATTTCCGTGTGGTCGATAGCTTTTCACGTATCGTCCGCCTGGGCGAAGGCGTCGCCAGCGAAGGCCGCCTGCAAGAAGAGGCCATCAAGCGCACCGTGAATGCTTTGAAAGTCTGCCACGCCAAAATCCGCTCGTCCGGGGCCAGACGCGTGCGCTCGGTTGCTACTGAAGCCTGTCGCCGAGCGGAAAACGGGGATGAATTCTTGGCCCGCGTCAAAGAAGAAGCCTGCCTGGACTTAGAAGCCATCAGCCCTCAAGAAGAAGCGGAACTGACCTTAAGAGGTTGCGCGCCCTTGTTGGATCAAGCCCGCCCGCATGCCTTGGTGTTCGACATCGGCGGAGGTTCGACCGAAGTGGTGTGGATTGACGCCACACACAAAAATGGACCGCAAACCCGCGATGTCATTTCCCTGCCCCACGGCGTGGTGACCTTGACCGAAGATTTCGACGGGCGCACCAACGCGGGCGAATCTTATGAAGAGATCGTCGACTTGATCGCGCGCAATCTCGAAGCCTTTGATCAACGCAATGGCATTTCCAAAGCCGTCGCCGAAGACCGCGTGCAGATGTTAGGCACATCGGGAACAGTGACGACGTTAGGTGCGCTTCATCTTCAACTCAGCCGCTACGACCGCTCCCGCGTGGATGGGTTGAGCCTCGGCTTTGGCGACATCTGCGATGTGGTAACGTATTTGGGCAACCTAGACGCCGAGCAGCGCTTGCAACATCCCTGCATCGGGCCGCGCCGATCCGATCTGATCATGGCGGGCTGTGCCGTGTTAGACGCGGTCTGCCGCCGCTGGCCGGTGGGCTCGCTGGTCGTTGCCGACCGCGGCATTCGCGAAGGCATCTTGCTGAACCTAATGAACGAAGACGGCTATAGCTTCACCAGCCGGGACGGAGACTAGCATGGTTAAGCCGCCCAAAGGCTTCAAAGGTTCCAAACGCCGCCAAAGTGACGGCGAAGGCAAAGTGCGCATGAAGCACGAAAAAGTCAAAACCGCACGCGGACGCAAGTATTCATCCAAACTGTGGTTGGAACGCCAATTGAACGACCCTTATGTGGTCGAAGCCAAACGCAAAGGCTATCGTTCGCGCGCGGCGTTCAAGCTGCTGCAACTCAATGAGAAGTTTCACGTCTTAAAATCCGGCGCACGCATTGTGGATTTGGGCGCAGCCCCCGGTGGCTGGTGCCAAGTTGCTGCCGACGTCGTGCTGAAAGGCAAAAACGGCCACAAAGGCAAAATCGTCGGCATTGATTTGCTGGAGATGGAGCCCCTGCCCAACGTCACCTTGTTTGAAAAAGACTTCACCGATGACGATGCCCCCGACATGCTCAAAGATGCATTGGGCGGTGAAGCCGATGTGGTGATGAGCGACATGGCCGCCTGGGCCACGGGTCACAAAGCCACCGACCACTTACGCATTATCGGGCTCACCGAAGTCGCGCTGGAATTTGCCTTGGAAGTGCTCACGCCGGGCGGGCTGTTCTTGTCTAAAGTTTTGCAAGGCGGTGGCGAAGGCGATTTGCTCAACACCATGAAAAAGCATTTCAAAACGGTGAAACACGCCAAGCCCGATGCATCGCGTTCCGACTCGGCTGAGATGTATGTGGTGGCGATCGGCTTTAAGGGCCGTCCTACAGACAACGGCTAAATGTGATAGCTGATCTGCTCGCAACGGATCTTGTCATCACCGTTTTGGCGACGGCAAAATTCCACGAATTCATCGGACGGTAAGGGCTTACTGTAGAAATAGCCCTGGACAAAATCACACCCGACTTGGGATAAGAAGCTCACTTGCGAGGCTGTCTCTGCGCCTTCGGCAACGACCTTAAAGTTGAGCTTGTGCGCCATACTGGTGATGGCGTCCACCAACACCGCGTCGGCGGAATTGTTTTCCATGTTGTCGATAAAGGCTTTGTCGATCTTAATCGTGTCGACGGGCATGCGGGTCAGATAGCTCAAAGACGAATAGCCCGTACCAAAATCGTCAATGGCCATGGACACGCCGAGCTTTTTAATCCCTTCCAATTTTTCATGCACCATCTGCGTGTTTTCCATCATCAGACCTTCGGTGATCTCAAGACGAAGTGTGTTGGCTAAGGCTTTGTGCTCTTCCACAATCTCTTGAACCGATTTTGCGCAATCGCCTTTGACGCATTGGCTGGGGGAGAGATTGACCGAAACCCTAAGCGGCGGCAGTCCAATATCTTGCCAAACCTTCAAATCCATAAGCGCTTTGCGGATGGTCCAATCGCCGATGCTTAAGATAAGATCCGTGTCCTCTGCAATCGGAATAAACTCCGCAGGCGGAATCCAGCCCCGATCGATATGTTGCCAACGCAACAAGGCCTCTGCGCCCACGACATTTTCTGTGAGCAGGTCGATGATGGGCTGGTAGTTCAGCATCAACTCGTCATTTTCGAGCGCTTTGTACAGATCGCTTTCAATTTTCACGCGGTTCGTCACAAGGTCGCTGACTTCCTTGCAATGGTATTCGACGGAACCCTGGCCCTGCTTTTTGGCTTCCTCAAGCGCACTATCAGCATGCGACAACAAGCTTTCTTCCACATTACTGAGCTCTTTTGTTAACTCTTCGGAGAACGCTGAGGTGGGGAAAGCCGACACCCCAATGCTGATGGACAAACGCACTTCCGTCCCGTCGTAGGTGAAGGGAATAGCCAGCGCCTTTTGTACCTTGTCGACAATTTTGCGGATGGTGAGTTCATCTCTCATGCCAACCAAAATGACGGCAAATTCATCCCCGCCCAGGCGTGCAACGGTGTCGGTGTCGCGCACGCACCCGGTGATGCGCTCAGCCACCTGCGACAAGATCACGTCACCCGCTTCATACCCCAGCAATGTGTTGACCTGCTTAAACCGGTCAATGTTGAGCACCAAAAGAACGGTCGATAATTTGTCGCGTCTTGCGCGGGCTAAGGCTTGAGACAAGCGGTCGAAAAAGAAATCACGACTGGGTAAATTGGTAAGCGACGCCAAGCCTTTTTGCTCGACGCCTTCAAGCTCCTCACCGCGCAGTGGATAAACTGCGACATATCTGGCCCCTTCGGACTGCTCACCGCCAATGGCCGAGATCACCAATTGGCGCGCAAAAATCTCACCGTCCTTTTTACGATTGATAATCCGCCCTTGCCAACGTCCGTCTTGGTCAAGCGTGGTCCAGAGGTCTTGGTAAAACTGTTGATCGTGCTGCCCCGAACTCAATACGTTCGGATTTTGACCCAACATGTCATCGTTCGTGAAACCGGTTAAGTCCGTGAACGCATCGTTCACAAATTCGATACGGTTGTCCGAATTTGTGATCACGACTGGATTATCAACCAGGTCCAAGACCTCAGTCAGATTTTTAATGTTTTCAATCATCTGATCCCACGATCAATCTCAAAAGCACGTATTGTCATACTAATGAAAGAGCGCCCCTTATTCAACTTTAGCAGTTCAGTTGAAAAAAGCGAGGACCTCGTCGTCGAAGTGTAAAGTGACGGGGTTAATCTTGGGCGGTCTTCGGCTTCTTATTCTTCTCATCCGTGCTGAAACGAAAGCGTCCAAAGAGGATGCAGCCCTTCATGCCGGGATCGCAGACAGGCATGGTGTTGCCGTCCTCGTCCTCAACTTCCCCAATGACGGATTTCATGGAGACGCGTTTACAACGCCCACGCAGCTCGTAAGAACAGCCCCAACCGCTCATGCTTAGCCTTCCGGAATTTGTGCTTTAACCACGGGGTTGCCGTCTTTGATCCACTTTGTAATGCCGTCGGTGACGTTGTAGATCTTTTCGTAGCCCAGCTGGTCGGCCAGTGCTTTAGACAGAAATGACGTGCGACTGCCGGTGCGGCAGATCACGATGACTTCATCACCTAAGCCAGCAACCTCTTGGAATTGCGGCACGAACGCCTTGTTGAATTTGGCCCGGGCGTCAAACGCCGTAATGAGTTTGGAGCCTTCAACCACACCGGTCTTTTTCCATTCGTCTTTGCGGCGAATGTCAACAATCGGCACGCCGCGCGACAGCATCTCTTTAAGCTCGCCATTGTCAATGTTGGTGAAGTTCGGACCGACAACGTCCAACAGTTCCACGTGGAATTTCAACGTCGCGTTCGGCGGGATCGCATCGCCAGCGCCGCGCTTGCCGTAGCCCAGTTCCGGCGGGATGATCAGTTCGCGCTTGCCACCGACTTTCATGCCTTGCACGCCTAACTCCCAACCCGGAATGACGCGACCTTCACCCAGCGTGAAAGTGAACGGTGTGCCGCGATCCAAGCTGGAATCGAACTTGTTGCCGTCCAGCGTCCAGCCCGTGTAGTGCACGTGCACTTCGGAAAAGACCTGGGCTTCTTTACCGTCGCCGACTTTTAAATCGTTGACTTCCAACGCCGGGCCGTCCGCAGCCAGAGCCGAAGCCGAGAAGCCCCCCATCACAGCCACAATCAACGTGGCGAGGGTTTTCTTCAAAGATTTCACAGTCATGCGGGCTTCCGATCTTGTCTATTTTTAAGCGTGTGCGCGGTTCGTTGTGATCCATGATATAGTGTGAAAAATACGGCCAGACAATGGCGGAATTCCGGGGTTGAGCGGCGCCCCATTTAGAACGTCTAAAAATCGCGGTTTTCCGTATCAAAACGGCTTGGCAAGCGGGCACTTATCTGTATGATTACGCGCCAACTCTGGACCAGGAGGTGGCATGTCCATCCAAGAAGCTCTCACATTCGATGACGTACTGCTAACCCCGCGGGAATCCGACGTTTTACCCGCCGAGGTGGACACGCGTACGCAGCTCACCAAAACCATCACTTTGGGAATCCCGTTGCTGTCCGCCGCCATGGACACAGTGACCGAAGGCAAAATGGCCATCACCATGGCGCAAATGGGCGGCATGGGTGTGGTTCACAAAAACCTGGATGTGGAAGAACAGGCGGCCGAAGTGCTCAAGGTCAAAAAGTTCGAAGCGGGCATGGTTGCCAACCCCGTCACCATCACGCCGGAAGCGACCCTGGCCGAAGTCATGGCGCTGAAAGACCAGTTTGGTTTTTCCGGTATTCCGGTGGTCGAAGAGGGTTCTCAAAAGTTGGTCGGCATCATCACCAACCGTGATGTGCGCTTTGCCCGCGACCCGTCCCAAAAAGTCGGCGAGTTGATGACCAAAGAAGTCGTCACCGCGCCGTTGGGGGTTGATCGTGACGAAGCCATGCGCTTGCTTCACCAAAATCGTATCGAAAAGCTGGTGGTGGTCGATGAAAGCGGCCGTTGCATTGGCCTGATCACGGTGAACGATATTCAAAAGGCTCAAGAACACCCCAACGCGTGTAAAGACGACCAAGGCCGTCTGCGCGTTGCGGCGGCCACCGGCGTTGGTCCCGCCGGAATTGAGCGCGCCGAAGCTCTGGTCGCTGCGGGCGTCGATCTTTTGGTTATCGACACGGCCCACGGTCACTCCAAGGGTGTGGCCGACGCGGTTCGCGAAATCAAAGCCCAATCCAACGAAGTGCAAATCATGGCCGGCAACATCGCCACGGGCGAAGCCGCCGAAGCCTTGATCGCAGCGGGCGCGGACGTCGTGAAAGTCGGCATCGGACCGGGCACCATCTGCACCACGCGCATGGTCGCAGGTGTGGGCGTTCCGCAATTGTCAGCCGTTTTGGAAACCGCTGAAGTTTGCAAAAAGACCGGCACGCCTTTGGTGGCCGACGGCGGCATTAAGTATTCCGGCGACATCGCCAAAGCCATCGCGGCGGGTGCCAACGCGTGCATGATGGGCTCCATCTTCGCAGGCACCGACGAAAGCCCGGGCGAAGTGTTCTTGTACCAAGGCCGTTCTTACAAATCGTACCGCGGCATGGGCTCCATGGGCGCCATGGCGAAGGGCTCCAAAGACCGCTATTTCCAAGGCGACGTGTCCGACAACCAAAAGCTGGTCCCCGAAGGCATCGAAGGCCGCGTGGCTTACAAAGGGCCCGTGGGTCCGGTCATCCACCAAATGGTCGGCGGATTGAAAGCGTCTATGGGCTATACGGGATCGCGCACCATCGACAACATGCAAGAACGCGCCATCTTCCGCCGCATCACCGGTGCGGGCTTACGTGAAAGCCATGTGCACGATGTCACCATTACGCGCGAAGCGCCGAACTATAGGTCTGGAAGCTAAAGCTTCCTAAGCCCCACTTTTTTAATGCCGCACGCGGCTCTGCCGCTTCGCGGTGGGCGCCGGGCTTGTGCACAATAAGGAACGATTATGCTCCCTGCCGCACGAACCGAAGCTGCCATTTATCTGTTGGGCAAAATTGCCGATGAACGCCGTCCGGCGGACGACATTGTGCGCGCGTGGTTTCAAGCGCGTCGGTTTGTCGGCGCGAAAGACCGCCGCGCCATTCGAGAGCGGGTCTATAGCGTCTTGCGTTCTCTCAACCGTTTAGACTGGCACTTGGGCGAGGCCGAGACGTCTGCGCGCAACCGCGTGCTGGCCGCCATCGTACTGGAAGGCGGGGACGCCGAGGCTAACTTCGACGGCTCCAAACATGGCCCCACCGCACTCACAGACATTGAGCGTGCCTTGGCCGAACGCCTCGCGGGAAAATCCTTGGACGACCCGGCCCAGCCCGACCATGTGCAGGCCGAACTGGCCGAATGGCTCAGCGACAAACTCAAGCCTGTGCTCGGCGATGCGTTCGAAGATGAAATGGCTGCCCTCAACGAGCCTGCGCCCATGGACCTGCGGGTCGCGTTAGGACGCGTATCGCGCGACCAAGCCCTGAAGGCTTTGGCCAAAGGCGGCATTCAAACCGAACTCACGCCGTTCTCACCCATGGGCCTGCGCCTGCACGCCCACACCGACGTCGGACGCACACAAGCCTTTCGCAAGGGCTTTGTCGAAGTCCAAGACGAAGGCTCGCAACTGTTGGCGCTGTTGGTCGGAGCCAAGTCGAACATGCGTGTACTGGACTACTGTGCCGGTGCAGGCGGCAAGACTTTGGCGATTGCGGATCGCATGGGGCTGACGGACGGCATGTCCACCGGCGAGTTGGTCGCCACCGACATCGAAGCCGCCCGCCTGGACCGCATGACCCAACGCCTCAAACGCGCCAAGCTCATGGACAAGGTGAAACGTATTACGCTGGACGGCACAGAACAACTGGGCGATTTCGACCGCGTGTTGATCGACGCCCCGTGCTCCGGCTCCGGTACCTGGCGCCGCCACCCCGAACAAAAACGCCGCCTGACCAAAGGGCGCTTGGAAGAGCTGCTCATCACGCAAATCAATATCCTGACCAACGCAGCCCCCATGGTAAAACCCGGCGGCCGCCTGATCTACGCCACCTGCTCGCTGCTGGCGGATGAAAACGAACAACCGGTCGAAGCATTTTTAAACAACCACCCAAACTTCCAACGCATCCCCATCCAGCAAGCCTGGGCCGAAACCATCAAGAAAGTCCCGTGTCCAGAAATGAAGACAGACGACCTCCGCCTCACCCCGGCCGAGCATGGGACGGATGGGTTCTTTGTGTGTGTGATGTGTAAATCCAATGAAGGCTTTAAATAGAAGATTCTTCAACAACAACCATTTCCGAGATAAACCTCATCAATGGAACTTCTTTGATAAGCTCACGATCATCACTAAATGGAGTGTATTTTCCCATATCTCCATCTTTACTATGAACTAAAGCATTTCTTGTTGAATATATCCTTTTAGACAAACTTTTATATATAGCATCTTCATCATCCAGCTCTAAATCCACTACTTTCCCGCCAGAAAAGGGGACTGATTTTTCAGAATAGTACTCAATCAAACCTTCATCATAATCGTTTAACTTCACAATCAAATCATCAACATCAACATACTTCATCAAACATAATTTTAGAGCTTCAGATTCACTAAAACTTATACTATCCCTTTTTATTTGAAGAGATTTATTAATCTTTTTGATCAGAGCAGCAATATCAGATTTCCTCTTGTAAGAAAAACCTGGGCTCGTGATGTTTTCTCGAACTTTTTCAACTAGATCCTCGTTAAATACCGTTTCAAAAAAGTGCTCAAGCACGTGATAATAAGAGAGATATTCGATTACAGGATTATCTGTTGAGACTGCCAGCAAGTAATGCTGAACAAGTGTCTCATTATAGATTCTTTTTGGAGGGTCTAGCTCTTCAATACGTGACCTTCTCATTCTACTGATACGACCACGCCTCATAATCTCTTCCAGCAACCGCTGAGGAACAAGAGCAATATCTAAGTTATACCCTATATGAAATAGGACTGAGTGAGTAAGTTTCGAAAACCTGGATGCTGTGACGCTCCTATCAGAAGAAATTTTTAGTGATAAGAAGCGGAAAGAAGTTAGCCGTATGAAATCGAATGGGGAAACTTTATCGCCTTCATCAAGAACCCTTTCTAGTCTGCCTCCAGGAAAGGGCCCTGAGCGCATAGTCCTAGGAGAAAGCTTCTTTGACATCTCGCCGAGCAACCAGAGCAAGTACCGATCTGAGGCTGGTGACAATTCATACGTCACGTGTTCTTCTTCATTTGTAAATCGAATGCAATCATCTCTAAGCCTTCGAATAGGGAAAGATGTTTCCTCCCTTACGATAACCTCATAATTATTGTCATTATGAAGCGAGGTCTCATCATATTGAGTAAAATGTTCCAAGCCTTCCAAAAGAGACCGTAAATACTCTTTATTTAAGGTCAAACAAGCGTCCTCAAACCTTCTGTTTTCGAAGGTGAAAACGTAATCATTATCCACCAACTCACATGTTGAGCGGCAATAACCCGAAAGTATTTCTAATGCTTCATTTAATTCCATAATTCAATTTCTCTCAATACTGCGGCCGCATCAGATTATCCACGTACCCCCACGGTGACGTGAACGAGCTTTGGCCGCGGTGGATGTCGTAGGTCATTTGGCCCATCTGGCCGTTCATGGACGAGATGTGTACCGACATGTTGCGGATGTCGCCGGTCATGGTTTGCATGGAGATGCGCATGGCGTCCATGTCTGCGGCCATCAGTTGCTCAATGCGCGACATCTCCGCCGTCATCTCATCAACGCTGCCGTCCAAGTGCTTCATGGTCTTGCGCATGGAGTGCATATCGCCCGCCATGCTTTGCATATTCCCGCCCATGCCGACGATCACTTGAGTCATTTTCGCCATGTTCGACGCCATGGAGTACATCACCACCGCAAAGAACACCATCACCACACCGCCGCCGAGCGCGCCGAGGATGATCCATGGACGCCAAGAAGTCGTTGGTTTTTCAGTCTGTTCTGTTGTGGTTTCGGGATTGCTCATTGCTCGCTCCATACTTATCCAGTCCACGGAATGGCTACCATAAATTGTGCCGTAACAACACTTAAAACCTCATGTGATGACAATTTTATGGGCGGCTTCATAAAGCAAAGCTTGACCTTTGGGCTCGGCTTCTCCAGATTCACCTCATCCGAGGGGCGGCCCCGAGTTTAGGAGCCTGAGACGAACCCTTTGAACCTGATCCGGGTGATGCCGGCGGAGGGACGGAGCTTATCTCTTCATAGAGCGTCCCCCCGGCACCCCAATACTGAGGAGCCTGTTTTATGGACGCCAAAACCGAGACCATCAACGTCACCACCGGACCTATTCAAGGGTCGCACAAACACTATGTGGACGGTCCGGGTGGCATCAAAGTCGCCATGCGCGCGATCCCGTTGGAGCCCAGCTCGGGCGAAGCCGACGTCTTGGTCTATGACGCATCAGGCCCCTACACCGATCCCGACGTCGCCATCGACATCAACAAGGGCTTGGACAAACTCCGCCACGACTGGATCTTGGCCCGTAGCGATGTGGAACAATACGACGGGCGCGACGTCCAGCCGGAAGACAACGGCAAAAACGCCTCCGTCCCCGAATGCCCGGCGGTGAACAAACGCCCGCTGCGCGCCAAGGACGGTCAAGCGGTCTCCCAACTCGCCTACGCCAAACGCGGCATTGTGACGCCGGAAATGGAATACGTTGCCATCCGCGAAAACGAAGGGCGTATGGAAGCCTACAAAATCGGCGATGGCGAAGACTTCGGGGCGGAGCTGCCGGAAATGGTCACGGGCGAATTTGTGCGCGCTGAAATCGCGCGCGGCCGTGCGGTGTTGCCCGCCAACATCAACCACCCGGAATCTGAGCCCATGATCATCGGGCGCAATTTCCTCACCAAAATCAACGCCAACATCGGCAACTCCGCCGTGACCAGCTCGGTCGCCCAAGAAGTCGACAAAATGGTGTGGTCGACGCGCTGGGGTGCGGACACGGTGATGGACCTGTCCACGGGCAACGACATCCACAACATCCGCGAATGGATCATCCGCAATTCCCCTGTGCCCATCGGCACGGTGCCCATGTATCAAGCTTTGGAAAAAGTCGGCGGCATTGCCGAAGACCTGACCTGGGAGGTTTTCCGGGACACCTTGGTGGAACAAGCCGAACAAGGCGTGGATTACTGGACCATTCACGCAGGCCTTCGTTTGGCCCACATTCCACTGACGGCCAAGCGCACCACGGGGATTGTGTCGCGCGGTGGTTCCATCATCGCCAAGTGGTGTTTGACGTACCACAAAGAAAGTTTCCTTTACGAACACTTCGACGAAATTTGCGATTTGGCGGCGCAGTACGACGTGGGCCTCAGCCTCGGCGACGGTCTGCGCCCCGGCTCCATCGCGGATGCCAACGACGCCGCACAATTTGCCGAGCTGGAAACCCTGGGTGAGCTGCAAAAAATCTGCTTTGCCAAAGACGTTCAAGTCTTCATCGAAGGCCCCGGCCACGTGCCCATGCACAAAATCAAAGTGAACATGGAAAAGCAGTTGGAAGTCTGCGGCGAAGCCCCGTTCTATACGCTTGGGCCCCTGGTGACCGACATTGCACCCGGGTACGATCACATCACGTCCGCCATCGGTGCCGCCATGATCGGGTGGTACGGCACGGCCATGCTGTGCTACGTCACACCGAAAGAACACTTAGGCCTGCCCGATCGCGACGACGTAAAAGTCGGTGTGGTGACCTACAAGCTTGCCGCCCATGCCGCCGATCTCGCCAAAGGCCACCCCGGCGCACAAATCCGTGACGACGCCATGAGCCGCGCGCGCTTTGAGTTCCGCTGGAAAGACCAGTTCCACCTTGGCCTCGACCCGGACACCGCAATGCAATACCACGACGAAACCTTGCCGTCCGAAGGGGCCAAGCAAGCGCACTTCTGTTCCATGTGTGGGCCGAAGTTCTGCTCCATGAAAATCAGTCATGAGGTCAAAGCTGTCGCCCAACAAGGCATGAACGAAATGAGCAAAAAGTTCATCGAAGAAGGCGGCGAGATCTATCACAAGACCGACGCGGCGGAGTAATCCACCCTATCGCTTTGGCCTATATACAACCAGAGGCATAACTCTTTATGCTGTTGGTTGAATTTGGGCGGGCATACGTATGGAATTTGGTTATGAGGTTCTGGGCTGGCTGTTTTTGGCCGGACTGGCAGGTGGGTTCGTGGACTCCATTGCGGGTGGCGGCGGTCTCATTTGCGTGCCTGCGCTGATGATGTCCGGAATGAACCCAGCCGCCGCGCTTGCGACCAACAAAGCCCAAGCCATGTTCGGCACGTTCACCGCGACGTACACTTATGCTCGCAAAGGCCACGTCAAACTATCCGACATGAAAGTCGCCATCGCGTTTACGGCGGTGGGCTCCGTCATTGGCACATTTTTGGTGCAGTATTTGGCGTCCGACATCATGACCCAGATCATCCCGTTCTTGCTGGTCGGTGCGGCCCTGTATTTCCTGTTCGGACCCAAAATTGGTGAAGCCGACCGTCATCACCTGATGGAACAGGTCCCCTTCTATCTGGTTTTCGGATTGAGCCTCGGCTTTTACGACGGCTTTTTCGGACCGGGCACGGGCAGCTTTTGGTCCCTCGCGTTTGTGGCGGTCCTGGGCTTTAACATGCTCAAAGCCACAGCGCACACCAAGGTCGTGAACTTCACGTCCAACTTTTCATCGTTTGTATTTTTTGCCTTCGCGGGCCACGTGCTGTGGGTTCCCGCTCTGACCATGGCGGCCGGACAACTGATCGGCGCCCGGATCGGGGCCAACACAGCCATAAAACACGGCAGCCGCGTGATCAAGCCCTTGCTGGTCACGGTGTCGCTGGTCATCACCGCAAAGCTGGTTTATGACGACCCGGAAAATGTGCTACACGTATTGGTGCGCCAGCTCATCGGCTAGAGGAGCCCCCAGATATGTCGCCCACACCGTTCGAAGCCCACTTGGATGTCACCAAATCTCTGGTCGGGATGGCCTTGATGATCTTGATCGCCGTCGGCGGCTTGGTTTTTGCCTGGACCAAACGCGGCGGCGCGGAAGGCAGCACCTTTAGCGGCCCAATGATCATCGGCGTGGCCGTGTTTTTCGTCATGGCGGGCGTGGCGTTCAAGCAGTTCAAGACCTATCAAAAAGGCCAAACGGGTCCGGTGGTGCGGATTGACCAGAGCGGCATCTTGGATGTGCGCGTTGGATCGAAAGTCATCCCCTGGTCCGCCATCACCGATGCCAAAATCGCCAATGTGGCCACAGGTGGAAAGCTGAAGGCCACCGACGACGACAAGCGCGAATACGAGACCATGGGCATCGTCTTAACGGTCACCAACGCCGCCAGCTACGCCGACGGAGACGGTGCTTTGGCCGCGGCAGGCAAAGCCGTGGGCGAAGCCACGGGCCACGACGTCATCCACATGCGCGCAGACGGCCTCAAAACCACCCCGGAAGAGATTTTGGCCGCCATTGAGGCCCATCGGACCAAGTAGGAATCCCCTAGCGAATCACCTGCGTTTGAGCTAATGTCCGGCCATTCTTATAGCCCCAGGACGTCATAGGTTTTCACCCATGCATGAGCGCATTCTCATCATCGATTTCGGTTCTCAAGTCACCCAGTTGATCGCACGGCGTGTGCGTGAAAGCGGTGTGTATTCCGAAATCCAACCGTTTAACGCCGTCACGTTGGATTCCATCAAGGAATTCAACCCCAAAGGCGTGATCTTGTCGGGTGGACCGGCGTCCGTCACGGGCATTGACACGCCCCGCGCCCCCGAAGGCTTGTTTGACTTAGGGCTGCCCGTTTTCGGCATTTGCTATGGCGAACAAACCATGTGTGCTCAGCTGGGTGGCAGCGTTGAAGAATCCGACCACCGTGAATTTGGTCGCGCCTACGTCGACGTGGTCGAAGACTGTGAACTGTTCCACGGCGTGTGGGACGTGGGCGCCAAAGAACAGGTGTGGATGAGCCACGGCGACAAAATCAACGCCATTCCCGAGGGCTTTCGCCCGGTGGCCGTGACCGAGGGCTCGCCCTTTGCCGCCATCGCCAACGATGAAAAACATTTTTACGGCGTGCAATTCCACCCCGAAGTGGTGCACACGCCCCACGGCGCAAAGCTGATCGAAAACTTCACCCACCGGGTCTGCGGTTGCCAAGGCGACTGGACCATGGGCAAGTTCCGCGAAGAAGAAATCGCCAAAGTCCGCGAACAAGTGGGTGACGGCCAAGTGATCTGCGGCCTGTCCGGCGGTGTGGACAGCTCCGTCGTCGCCGTTTTGCTGCACGAAGCCATTGGTGATCAGCTCACCTGTGTGTTTGTCGATACCGGTTTGATGCGCAAAGGCGAAGCCGAAGAAGTCGTGTCGATGTTCCGCGACAACTACAAAATCAAACTGGTCCACCGCGATGCTTCGGATTTGTTCATCGGCAAACTGGACGGCGTGTCGGACCCCGAAAAGAAACGCAAAATCATTGGTGCGACCTTTATCGATGTGTTCGAAGAAGAAGCCAAAAACATCGGCGGTGCCGACTTCTTAGCCCAAGGCACGCTCTATCCGGACGTGATCGAGTCGGTGTCTTTCACAGGTGGGCCGTCGGTCACCATCAAATCCCACCACAACGTGGGCGGCTTGCCCGAACGCATGAACATGCAACTGGTCGAACCCCTGCGTGAACTGTTCAAAGACGAAGTGCGCGTTTTGGGCCGTGAGCTGGGCTTGCCGGAAAACTTTGTCGGCCGCCATCCGTTCCCAGGCCCGGGCCTTGCCATCCGTTTGCCGGGCGGCATCAGCGCCGAGAAACTGGAAATCCTGCGCAACGCCGACGCGGTGTATCTGGAAGAAATCCGCAACGCCGGGCTCTACGATGCGATTTGGCAGGCCTTTGCCGTGCTGCTTCCGGTGCAAACCGTGGGCGTCATGGGCGATGCTCGAACGTATGATTATGTCTGTGCTCTGCGCGCCGTGACCTCCACCGATGGCATGACGGCTGACTTCTATCATTTCGATATGGAATTCTTAGCCCGCGTGAGCAATCGCATCATCAACGAAGTCAAGGGCATCAACCGGGTGACCTACGACATCACGTCGAAGCCGCCGGGAACCATCGAGTGGGAATAACTCAGCCCACGTTCAATTGAGCGCTTCAATCTCTGCTCGCGCCCTTCTCGAGGTGCTTACTGGTCGTCTTCATGGGCCGTCTTCACGGGCCCGGCGGTCCACTTTGCGAGACGGATGGCTGGCCCAGTCCATATCGTCGCCGAAATCGACAAAAGCTTCATAGTGGGCATGGGGGGCAGGTATCCGGCTTGCATGTTTGATCGGACACCAGTGGTACTCCGTCCTTGCCGCCAGTTCCCGCCCAAAAGCCATGACACCATTTGCATAGCCGCAATACATACAATGGAACTTTTCCATTGCATTGAGATAGGTCAGCTTGTGACGATCAATGACGATGAAATCTGATCGAGGTGCGCGGGCGATCCCCCATAATCTGAAGCAGACCGCTTGGTAGATGACGAGGCAAACATCCAAAAAGAAAATGGGAACAATCATGCCGTAGATAAACGGACCCGACAATTGCGTCTGCCACGGCAGCCCTAAGACATACCTCCAAACGGGTATAACCGTAGGCGGAGTTGCAGGGGCTGCAGTTCCGGTTGAACCAGAGCTCTTTGAGTTGTGGTCTTGGTCAAATTCCGTTTCCGGTGTGTCCTTTTCAGGATGATCAGACATTTAATTCCCTCGTTGGTCCATGCGCGTTCCCCGCTACGTTGAAAAGCAGTTGCCGTGTGTGTTGCTCTGCGCCCCCAATTCATGTTTCTAACATAATCTGCCATAGCGTTGATGAGAAGAGGCGTCTTTGACCTGTCACCATTGCCGGCACGCACGATATTGTGCTGACTTCTGTGTCGGGCTAAAGTGACTCAGTCCGTGGAATGGGGAAACGTGCGTGCACTGAATTCAAATTATAGTCGTCCTTAGCTTAACTGTGCTGACCGCCCTGTGGTCAACGCCTCTGTATGCCGACGTTCGTGCAAAAAACGAACTTGTCATCGCCACGCGTGATAAAGCCATAACCAACCGCTTTGCAGAACTTGTTCTAAAAAAAGTATATGCCAGCCTGGGTATACCTGTGCGTTTCCAAGTCTACCCCGACGCCCGTTCTGTCATGGAGGCCAACAAAGGCCATGCTGACGGTGGAGCAGCGCGCTTATCTGTGGTATTGAACACGTATCAAAATTTACGGTTGGTTCCGGTGCCGCTGTTTTACTCAGAACTTTCGGCGTTTGTTCGAAGCGACTATGCCCTGGACATCTCGGACTGGGAATCCCTTGGACAATACCGTCTGGCTACGGTTCAAGGTTTCAAACTCGTCCAAGACAAGCTTGCCGATTTTTCCCTACACACTTTTAGCACATCCCAAGAGGTCATCCAGCGCGTCGAGGCCAGCCGGATTGAGGTTGGTGTGCTCAACCGCTTTTTGGGACAATTGGCAGCCCAACGCCTGAACGCTAAATTCGTTAAAGATGTGAGCCCCCCACTGGAGCGGTTGCCCGTGTTTCATATGGTTCACAAAAACCAAGAGCACCTGGTCCCCAAACTCACCGATGCTTTGCGCGACATGCAAGACCGGGGAGAGCTGCAATCTCTTTGGAACACTTTTGTGCAAGAACACTTAGCCAAAGCAAACGAAGCGAACCGCACACAAGAAACGGATTGAGACCTAAGAGCAGACCCCATTCACGCCGTTTATAGTCTGACAAGCCATCGACACAGGAGAAAACCGCCATGTCCCGTCAATGTCATGAAGTTGAATACAAACTGATCGGTGACGACATTCAAGTCGTCGAAGTCATTCTCGATCCCGGAGAAACAGTCATCGCCGAAGCCGGTGCCATGAACTACATGGAAGGCGGCATCCAGTTCGAAGCCAAAATGGGTGACGGCTCCAACCCCGACGCGGGTATGTTCGGCAAGCTTTTGGAAGTGGGCAAACGCGCCATCACGGGCGAAAGCATTTTCATGACCCACTTCACCCACACAGGAGCGGGAAAATCCCGTGTTGCCTTCGCAGCCCCCTACCCCGGTAAAATCAAAGCTGTCGATATGGCCGCTATTGGTGGCGAGCTGATCTGCCAAAAAGATGCCTTTTTGTGTGCGGCGTTGGGCACGAAGGTGGACATCGCGTTCAGCAAACGCCTTGGCGCAGGCTTCTTTGGTGGAGAAGGATTTATTCTGCAACGCTTAAGCGGCGACGGTTTAGCCTTTTTCCATGCGGGCGGCACCATCATTGAAAAGGAACTCAACGGTGAGACTTTACGGGTCGACACAGGCTGTATCGCTGCCTTTACCTCCGGCATTGATTACGACATTCAACGCGCGGGCAACCTGAAGTCCATGTTCTTTGGCGGCGAAGGTTTGTTCCTCGCCACGCTCAGCGGGCACGGCAAGGTCTATTTGCAAAGCCTGCCGTTTTCCCGCCTGGCCGACCGCGTTTTGGCCATGGCTCCATCCATTGGGGGCAGCGACAAAGGCGAAGGCTCGGTCCTGGGCGGTGTCGGTCGTCTCTTGGATGGCGACAACTAGAGGCAAAACCTTCCTAAACAACCGATAAGGCACGCTGAGATTTCCCAGTGTGCCTTTCGAGCCATGCAGAACGGCAATACCCTCCCTTGCCAAAGGACAATTCACTTCTGCGACCACAGCGCTTATGATGGGCTCTTCAGTAATGGAGTAGATGAATGTTAGACCCTGTCGATAAAGCCGCCGCGTCGGCCATTCACATCGCCGAAAAAATCGGCCTGTTCTTGATCGCGATCGCGACCATCATCGCCATCGGCCAGGAAGTCGAGGTTATGATCAGCATCAAGACGGTGCGTCTAGCGGATCTTCTGTTGCTGTTCATCTATCTGGAAGTGCTCACCATGGTGTCGAGCTACTTAAAATCCGGAGCCATGCCCATCCGCATGCCGCTCTACATCGCCATGGTCGCCTTGGCGCGTTACATCGTGCTGGACGTCAAGGGGATGGAGAACTGGGAACTGATTGCTGTCACCAGCGGCATCTTAATCATCTCACTGGCCGTCTTGGTGCACCGTTTCGGCCATGTGACATACCCCTACCCAGGGGCCAGCGTCAAAGATGACGAAATAGACGTCAAATAGACCTACTCGGCAGCAACCGGAACCGGGCCTGACACCACACGATCGCGACCTTTTTCCTTGGCTTGGTAGAGGTTTGCATCCGCGTGTTCGAAGACATCTGCAAGATCATCGCCTGGACGCGGCACAATGGTGGCCACGCCGACACTAATGGTGATGTGATCGGCCGCACTGGAATGTTCGTGCAGGATGTTTTTAGCCGCGACCGCTTCGCGCAGTTTTTCCGCAATCTCGTCAGCACGTTCATTGGGCGTATCGGGTAAGATGCAAGAAAACTCTTCACCGCCATAGCGCGCCAACAAATCGGTCGAGCGCACAATGACATCAGCCATGGCCTGTGCCACTTGGATCAAGCAATCATCGCCAGCGCCGTGACCGTAGGAATCGTTGTAGTTTTTGAAGTGGTCGATGTCCATCAAGATGATCGACAAGGGTGTGGATGAGCGCATCGCGCGAGACCACTCCATTTCCATAAAGTCGTCCAACATACGCCGATTGGCAATGCCCGTCAGGCCGTCCGTCGTCGACAGCTCAGCCAGTTCGTCACGGTGCTTGCGCAAACGCCGGGTATTGCGGGCTTCACGCAAAGTCACCAACATACCAATCAACGCCGCAAGGGCCACCGCCGCGCCGCTCAAAAACAGCATGTTTTTCTGGGTTTTGGCTATGTCCCTAGCTGCGGATTCGGCTTCGCGGGCAGAAGCGGCTTCAACAACCGTTATGAAGCGGTTTATTTCTTCGATAACGGCAGATTGTCCATCCAGGGCGACGCGCATTTGGTTGAGCGCTGACTCGTTGTCGCCACCATCCACAACCAAATCCATAGCAGCATCGATAACCGGACGGGCCTGCGAGACGCGCCCAATGAGAATATCCATCGCCACTTTCTCTGGCGGCGTCATGCGCAACTCGACGAGCTTTTCTCGCGCCTGCAAAAAGTTTAGAGCCTTGGAATTGTAGAGTTCGCGCTGTTCATCGCGGTCGAAAAAGTCATCCATGGTGGTGGCGAACGTCAGGTGAAAGGAGCGTTCGCGCACTGCTTCGCGCAGCAAAAAGGCTGCACGGACTTTCTCCCGGAACAAGGCATCGCGTTGCCATGCACCACGGGTCTGATCCAAGTGTTCAAAACCGATATAGATACTGCCCATCATGCAGGCCAGTATGGCACCAAAGCCTATGCCTAAACCGACTGTGGTCTGACGAAATATCCTCACGCTCCCCCCCTAGGAAGTGTATGGCGCCTCATGTCTTCTTTCATTGTGTTTGTGTATTTAATCAGCCGATCACCACAAAGTCGAGCTTCTTCACACAAAAAGTCAACTTAAGGTCAATTTTCAGCGCCAAAGAACCCGGTCTGATGGCAGCGTCATAATGGCCCGGGTCCCGGCACCCAGATTGCTTTCCAGGTTCAAGGTGCCGCCGTGCTTTTCGACCAATTTACGGCTGAGCGGCAACCCCAGACCGACCCCATCATATTTGCGCGATAGGGACGTATCCACCTGGCCAAACATGGAAAAGACCTTTTCGATATCTTTGGAATCAATGCCTATACCTTCGTCGATAACGCTAATGCACAAATCCTCCCCTGGCTGGCACGTGGCCTGGATCTGGATGGTGCCCCCTTTTTCGGTGAACTTGATGCCATTGTGCAATAGATTCAGCAGCACCTGCTTGATCCGGCGCTGATCGGCTGTGACGGATGGGAGGTTCACGGATTCCTCAAACTTCACCACATTGCCATGTTCATCCGCACGGCCTTGCACCAACGCCACACATTCATTAATCATGTCTTGGACGGGGAAAGCGTCTTCGTGCAAGGGGAACTCATCCGTTTCTATGCGCGAAACGTCTAAGATGTCATTGATCAAGCCATAGAGATGGCGACCCGAGCCGGAAATGTATCCCAGGTATTCCAAATACCGGTCTTCACCCACGGGGCCGTAAGTTTCACTTTCCATCATTTCGGAATAGCCAATAATGGCATTAAGCGGCGTGCGAAGCTCATGAGACATATTCGCCAAAAACTCTGTTTTTGTGCGATTGGCCTGCTCCGCACGATCTTTGGCTTCTCGAAGCTCGTCTTCTTTATAATGACGGCGGATAACCCCCGCCAAGGCATCGGCCACGGACCACACCAAACGGTGCTCATGTTCGTTCACTTTATGCCCGTGGGGAATATAGAGATTCAACACACCCAACGTTTCTTCTGCATACTTAATAGGGACACAAAAGTGTCCGTGCTCCTGCATCCCAGCCGGGTGATGGGTGTGGTCATCATCGACACAGCTTTTTTCGATGGCCTCGCTGCGTTCCGCGACTTTACCGCACAAGCACGCACCATAATCAATGTTGCCACACATCGCACGCAGTTCATCGGAAAGGTTGGATTGCGCACGCATTTCCAAAGTTTGATTTTCCTGATCGGTCAAAAAAACGCACCCCTTGCCTTGCAAATCCAAATTATGCCGATCCAAAATCAGCTCCAAGGCCTGCTGTAAAATGTAGTCGAGATCATCCGACGTCAGCGACAAGCGCAAGATGGAGGCAACAATGCCGTTATCATCGGCGAGTATGCGCGCTTCGTCCTCGGCACGTTTTTGTACGGACAGATCACTGATCACGCCAACGAATTTGGTCTCGCCTGAAATCTGCATGCGGTTCAAGCCAAGCCAGATGGGGAAGCTTTCACCGTCTTTGCGCAACCCCACGAGCTCACGCCCGCCCCCCATAATGCCCGCCGGTCCACCTGCGTTGTACTTGTTCAAATATCCATCATGACGCCGCGCATCGCTTTCCGGCATCAACATATTCACACTTTCGCCGATAACCTCGTGCGCGGCATAACCAAATATCTTTTGTGAAGCTGGGTTAAAGGCTTCGATCCGCCCTCTGTTATCCGTGGTCACGATGCTGTCGGCGGCGGTTTCAAAAATGGTACGAAAGTGCGTTTCGCGTTCCGCCAACATCGAAGTGCGTTCTTCCACCCGCCGTTCCAACTCTTTGGTGTGTGCCAACTCCCGGCGCACAACAAACGTCCCGATCAACAAGGACAACAGAAACAAGAACCCTCCCAAAACCGGAATGGTATGCATTTCGTTAGACCGGGCTTTGTGCAATTCAGAAAGCTTTTGATTGGTTTCGCTTTCCACCACTTTGACAAAATGATTGAGCGCCTTGTGCACCATTTCATAGTGATTGAGGGCATCACTGATTTGCGCCTGCACATGCAAGCCCCACTGCTCTTCCACGGCGATATCCATCGCCGCTTCAACGGTCGGCTGGGTATCGCGCACGCTGGCAAGAATGGCTTCGAAGGCTTCTTTTTCACGCACGCTTAAAGCGTTGAGGTTGATCAGGTTTTGCGCATTGATGAAATTGACGGCCTCGGCATCCATTTTCAGGCGAATTTCGTCCCGATCGAAATAGTCGTCCAAGGTCGTGGCACGAAACAGACTGTATGTCCGCTTTTCCGCCGCATCGCGCATTTTGTAGGCCGCGAAATTCTTGTTCAATAAATCCGCGCGCAGCTGGTCTTCCGCGATCATGTTGTTGATGAGAATGAAGAACATCAACAGCAAGCTCGCCATGCCCAACAGGGTCACAGCGAAACCGACAATCAGAAGCTTCGTACTCTTTAATCTCTCGATCATATCCGTTCGTTGCACACTTTATTTTGTTTATGCCTCATGCCCCTCACGCAAGTAGGAGGCTTTGCGCATGCAAACGTGATCGTTTAGGGGAATGTTTTCCCTCTAGAACCACTCATCAAACAAAACCTTACGTCTGAAACGTATAATTATCAAATGATAGTTTTAACAATTACAAAGTTTACAAAAAAAATTAATTCAAACTTTGAGTGTTATTGTAGTCATTTCACGAATTGCATATGTGCATCCTCTTAGAGGCCCGTTTGCCATCTTGAATGAAGGTGATAGGATCGCGCAGTTCCAACCGTATGCAGTTCATTCCTTTTCATGACCAAAGCCCTTTCCCTCTTGCAAAAGCCCTTAGCTGTTCACGGCTTGGTATTCGCTATCGTCTGCGCCTATGCCTTGATCCGCCTGACGTTGATGAGTGCATTGGGGGGGGATGAAGCCGAACAGGTCCTGTTTGCCCAAGCGCTCACCTGGGGCTACGACGTCACGAATCCGCCGCTCTACACTTGGATGTTGAGCGGCATATTCGTCGTGTTGGGTAAAAGTGCTGCGGTCTTGATGGCGGTGAAACTGACGGTCGTCGGTTTGCTCTACATCACACTCTACCACGCGGCGCGCATGTGCTTGGGTCCGGGGCGTGAACTTGACTGGGCCCTCGTCGGCTTATCTCCGGTCTTACTGTTCGTTGTCGCCTGGCATGCCATCTTTAGCTACAGCCACAGCCTGCTCAATGGCGTCTTTGTCGTGGTGACGTTCATGGTGTTGCTCAAAATCGCCACGCAGGCGCAGTGGCGTTGGTATGCCTTGCTGGGCTTGGTGGCCGGGTTAGGCGTGCTGACGAAGTATTCCTATGTGATGTTCTTAATCGCCGTCCTAGTGGCCGGCGTAACGCTCCCGGCGATCCGTGCACGGTTGTTCAACGCCAAGATTTTCCTGAGCCTTATCATTGCCCTCACCATCATCACACCGCATGGATTGTGGCTGCTGGATGCGTCCAAGCAGATGGAAGACGCCGTTGTCTATAAACTGCAGATGGACCAAGACTTGAGCTACGTCCAAGGCGTCGCCAAGGGGCTTTGGAACTTGATCCGCGCTTCGTTTGCGTTCCTCTCTCCGCTGTGGCTGGTGTTGCTGTTGGTGTTCCCGGCTTTTGTGAAACGGCCTGCAGACTGCGACGCCCTCCCCTTCTCATTCGTCGAACAACTTTTGCGCCGCACGTTTTTGATTGTCGTGGCTTTGATGATTTTGATGGTTCTGGGTGGCGCAACCCAGTTCCGCCCGAACTACCTGTTCTTGCTGATCTTGCTGCCGCTTTGGGTGTTTGTGCGCTTACCCGTTGAAGCGAACCCCAACACACGGCGCAAAGTGTACGCGGGCATCGTCATGGCTGGATGTGCGGCGTCCGTCTTGGGATTGGCCGTCAAAGCCGTCACAGATCCAATGAACTGCACCAAGTGCCAACACCTGATGGACTACGCCACAATTGCCGAGGAACTGCGCGCGCGCGGTTTTGAAGGCGGATCCATATTGGCGCACTGGTATCCCAACCCGCTGCCGGGAAATCTAGGCTTAGAGTTTGAAGAGGCCCGAATTGTGTCCACCAAATTCCCAACCTTAACCCCGCCCTTAGCAAAGAATGCGGATGGGCAGTGTCTGCTCATTGCCATCTCGGCCAACCAAGGCGGCTCGGATATGGCGAATTTGTCTGCGCGTGCAAAAGAAGCCTTCAACCTCGACATTGCCCGCGACTATCCCTTGCAAAGCTTCACCGTCCCCTACGAACGTATGTCTGGACATTCGGTCCAAATTGACTATGTCTTGCTGAACGCAAATGAACACGATCTGGCCGATTGCCGATGATCAAAACACCCCAATTAAAGGAGCCCCTCTATGTCCGATAAAGTTTCCGCCTCTCACATCCTGCTGATGTATGCAGGGTCCATGCGGTCCACCGCCACCCGTTCCAAAGAAGAGGCCCAGGAACAAATCGCCGCTTTGAAAGCGGACATCGACGGCGGCGCCGACTTCGCTGACTTGGCGAAAGAACACTCCGACTGTCCGTCGGGCAACGACGGCGGCTCTCTGGGTACCTTTGGCAAAGGCCAAATGGTCAAAGAATTCGAAGACTCCGCCTTTTCCATGGACGTGGGCGAAACCAGCGATGTGGTTGAAACCGATTTCGGCTATCACCTGATCCAGCGCACGGGCTAATCCAGCTCCACGCTTCACAAAATCAAAACCCCGCCGTCTTCCTGAGATGGCGGGGTTGTTTTTGTCGGGCGTCCAACAAAATGCCTGAGTAATCCTAATATCATATGGCTGCGGCGCAGAGAATCCGATATACGAGGTTGGACATTACGTCAGAGTGCCCAACACTCATAATCAATGCTTAAAAACCCAGGACTGAGCTCCCGCCATGCAGGACTACGAACGTCTTAATTTGATCCGCGCGCAAGCCAGAATCGCCAAGCAGGCTTTGCGTGGCGTGCCCAAAGACGCGGCAGCTCCTCTGGTCGAAAATCTGGAACAAGCCGTCTTGGCCATAGAGGCCATTGCGTTGCTGTCCGACGAAGACTTCCACTCCAAAGACACCGCCGCTTAAGCGCATCTTTTTTGCGGCCCGGATATGGCGTAAGCACTTCAACGCGCTTATGATCAAAGCCAACAGCAAGACAGCATTCCCCATGAGAGGGCCCCAATGAAAGGCATGAAAGGGCGGATTCCGCCCGAAGACCAGAGCGCGCCCCGCAATGATTGGCACACCATCCGCACGTTGATGCCCTATTTGTGGCCCAGCACGCGGTTCGATTTGCGCGTGCGCGTGATCCTCGCCATGGTGTTTTTGTTGACAGCCAAGGGCGCCACCGTGACCGTGCCGATTTTGCTCAAATACGCCGTGGATGAGTTGAGCGCGCCGACCATGTTGATCGGTCTTGCCGCTGTGCCCGTTGGCTTGTTGTTGGCTTACGGTGCTGCACGGGTGATTTCGCTGGCGTTCAAAGAATTGCAGTCCGCCGTGTTTGCCAACGTCACCCACTTTGCCATCCGCGAAGTGGCGCTGGAAACGTTTAAGCACCTGCACAAGCTCTCACTGCGCTTTCACTTGGAACGCCAAACCGGGGGGCTCAGCCGCGCCATCGAACGGGGCTCCAGCGGCATTGAGTTTTTGTTGCGCATGTTGTTGTTCAACATCGTGCCGACCATGTTCGAAATCGCCATGGTGGGGGTGTTGATGTGGGCGTTGTTGAGCGGCTCGTTCGCACTCGCCACCATGGGCACCATTGCGGCCTATATCGTGTGGACCGTGGCGCTGACCAATTGGCGCACGCGGTTTCGCCGGGAAATGAACGAAAACGATTCGGTTGCGCACACCAAAGCCATCGACAGTTTGCTCAACTACGAAACCGTCAAATACTTCGGCAACGAAGCGCACGAATCCCAGCGTTTCGACGTGGCGCTCGCGGGCTATGAAAAAGCCGCCATCAAGTCCAAAACGTCCCTCGCCCTGCTCAACACCGGACAAGGGGCCATCATCGCCATTGGTGTCACCATCGTCATGCTCATGGCCGGCTTTGGCGTTGCGGACGGATCGCTCACCGTGGGCGATTTTGTGTTGGTGAACACGTATCTGTTACAGCTCTACCTGCCGCTCAATTTCTTGGGCTCGTCGTACCGCGAAATCAAACACTCGCTCACCGATATGGAAGAGATGTTCTCTCTCCTCGACGCCAACGAAGAGATCGAGGACGCCGACAGCGCCGAGCCGCTCAACGTCACGGGCGGTGAAGTGAAGTTTGAAAATGTCAACTTCGCCTACGACCCGCGCCGCCCGGTTTTGAAAAACGTGAGCTTCTCCGTGCCTTCGGGAAAATCCGTCGCCATCGTCGGCTCATCCGGTGCGGGCAAGTCCACCATTTCACGCTTGCTGTTTCGCTTTTACGATATTGACGACGGCAGCATCTCCATCGACGGGCAAGACATCCGCGATGTGCAACAGGCGAGCCTGCGCGCCGCCATCGGTATCGTCCCGCAAGACACGGTGCTGTTCAACGACACGGTCTATTACAACATTGCCTATGGCCGCCCCGGCGCGACACCGTCAGAAATTGAAGAGGCCGCCAAGCTCGCCAAAATCCACGACTTTATCCAGAGCTTGCCCGACGGCTATCAAACCATCGTCGGCGAGCGCGGCCTGAAACTGTCCGGCGGGGAAAAACAACGCGTCGCCATCGCGCGCACCATTTTGAAAGCACCGCAAATTTTGCTGTTCGACGAAGCCACCTCGGCGCTGGACACCCACACGGAAAAAGAAATCCAGGCGTCCTTGCGCGAAGTCGCTGCGGGCCGCACGTCGTTGGTGATCGCGCACCGTTTGTCCACGGTGGTGGACAGTGACGAGATTTTGGTGCTCGACCAAGGGGAAGTGGCGGAGCGTGGAACCCATGCTGACTTGTTGGCCAAAGACGGTCTTTACGCCGCCATGTGGCAGCGCCAGCAAGAGGCCAGCGAAGCCATCGAGACACTTAAACGCACGGGCGAGCAAGCCGACAGGGTGGCTGCTGAAGTGGCGAAATGACGGAGACACTTACCGCACAAGACATCTCACGCGGGGTTCTCCGCATGCTCGCCACCCAAGGCTATCGCGGCGTCACGGAACTGCCGCTCACCAACAACCGGCGCTGCGACATTGCGGCGCTGGGGCCGCGTGGTGAGGTGGTGATTGTGGAAATCAAAAGCTCGCGAAATGACTTTCAGTCCGACACCAAGTGGCCGGAGTACGTAGACCACTGCGAACGCTTTTTCTTCGCCGTCGCACCGGACTTTCCGGTTGAGCTGCTGCCAATTGAGCAAGGCCTGATCATCTCCGACGGCTACAGCGCCGACATCATCCGCGACGTCGAACCGCGCAAACTCGCCCCGGCCCGGCGCAAGTCCATCACACTGAGGATTGCGCGCACGGCGGCCCATCGATTGCACGCTGAGCTTGATCCTGCATTCGATCAAAGCAAGTCGCCGATTTAACGTCCACAATGGCCGAAACCCAGCCCGAGTAAGGCAATATTTAGAACAAAACCACCCCGTTTTAGAACAAAAACACCCCGTCGCTCCTGCGAAGGCAGGAGCCTATGGGCTTCTCGTTTTAGAGTCTCTAACGGTTCCAGCTGAGCAACCGCCCATGGATTCCTGCCTTCGCAGGAATGACGACTATTGGGGCTTCACGCAGGGAGTGGGGGGGATAAGCTTGTGTCCGAGCATCTGTTCACGGGCATTGAGAATGTGGCATTTGAGATGGATGCTTGAAGGGTTGCCTAGACACAATTCTTAAGTAGGGAGCCATATATCGATTCTTTTTTCATTCTCATACTGAATGGCTTACAACGGATAATCTTTTAGTTTCAGCCCCATTTTAATTGATCAATGGATTCAATGGGCTGATCAACATATTGCGCTACAAACAGTACAAGCAACATCATATGGTTGATTTGTACGCTATGAACTGCTAGAACACTTCAAGAACATGGAACTATGACAATGAGTTATGATGGACGGGCTATTGCAAACTTCGTCTTGGACTATTGTGAGGATAACGGTCACCCAATAACAAACCTCTCTCTGCAAAAGATTGTCTACTTTTGCCACGTTTGGTCACTGATAACCTTGGGAAGACCATTAATCCGGCACCAATTTGAAGCTTGGAAATATGGGCCAGTACTTCAGTATCTGTATAGAGAGTTCAAGTCATTTGACGATGACATTATTACAAACCGAGCGAAGCAACTTGACCCCAAAACAGGAATAAAGCAAAACGCTGTTTGTGATTTTGACCCAGTTACAGAAGAACTCTTAAGAGATGTAGTTAAATTTTATAGCCAGCTTAGCGCTGGCCAGTTGGTAGACTTAAGCCATGTAACGGGAGGACCATGGCATCAAGTCTGGAATCATGATGGTGACGTTCAACCTGGAATGAAAATTGAAAATAAAGACATTCTTGAATTTTATTCCAAGGCATCGGCTCCATTCACAATACAATGAGGTTAATCACCATATGACTAAACTCAGAGTACCTTCCCTTCAGCATTTAGCGCGTAACTGGCACCCTGATTCGAAAAAAATCACTAAATCATTAGTCCGATTAGCAGAGAATCCGCCAAGATTTAATTACAACCCTTTAAGTAGCGCAGCATTAGACCTGTTGTTGTTTGGTCAACCTTATGATCAAGTTCGGCTAGGAATAATTCGTGCTGTTAAACGTGAAGGTGTACGCGATAACTATCTGGAAATACTCTCTCTGATGCACAAGCACTTTGAAAGTATATCTCCTGACTTCGTGCAACAAGTTGACACAAGGATGTATCCAATCACACGGGGGCTAATGATCCCCTTTACGCCGCCTCTCATCTATGGCCTTGGAGGACAAATCTATTTCCCTTGGCTTAGTTTTTGGCGTGCTAACCCTTTATCTAATAAGCGTCTTGCATTGTTCGTATCGCTTGTACGAGAAGTTCTGGTTGAAGATCCTGATCTCGAAAATGCACGTTTCCAAATTTATGACTTCAGTGCACCTAAGCCAAAAACTCCGCGAGAACTAGCTATTATTGAAGCAAGAGATGTTCCTACGCTATCTCAGGATGAAACAAAAGAGATGCTAGAAATATTTGCCGAAGGTTTCTTCAATGCCCAAGCTGAACTTGCAGGTAAAGTATCAACGCAAAAAGATACGGAACGGCAAGATTCCTTCGAAGACCATCGTCAGCGCGACCTTTTTAAGTAAATTGATTTCATGCAGAGAGTGTTTCTACGAGGACTATTATATAGTCCTCGTACTCACCCCTTCTCAATCCACCCACCACCCAACAGCCGCTCGCCGTCGTAGAACACGCAAGCCTGCCCGGGCGCGATGGCGGAGAAAGGTTCTTTGAGGTGGACTGTGGCGCGGCCGTCTTGCATTGGCGTGATGTGTGCGGGGACGGCGGGGCTTAAGGAGCGGAGCTTGACGACGCAGTCGATGCCGTCCGCCGGTATCGTGTCCCCATCCCCAATCCAGTTGACGTCGCGGATGGTGAGCGCGTTCGCGAGCAGGTCGGCTTTGCAGCCCACTACCACTTGGTTGGTGTCCGCATCAATCTTCACCACGTAGATGGGTTCGGGGCCGGAGATGCCGAGGCCTCTGCGTTGGCCCACCGTGTATTTGATCACGCCGTCGTGTTGGCCCAAAACGTTGCCGTCCATATCCACAACATCGCCGGGCTCCAGTGCGCCGGGGCGAAGTTTGTTGACCACGTCTAAGTACTTACCTTCGGGCACAAAGCAGATGTCTTGGCTGTCGGGTTTTTTGGCGATGTCTAAGCCTAAGCGCTCGGCCTCGGCCCGCGCTTCGTCTTTGGTGCACGCACCCAGTGGAAACCACAACATCTCCACAGCGTCCCCGGGCGTGGAAAACAGGAAATAGCTTTGATCGCGGCTATGGTCTTGGCCCCGGTGCAGCTCCGCCCCATCCGGACCGTCCAAGCGCCGCACATAGTGCCCGGTCACCAGAGCCTCCGCACCTAAGTCCTTGGCTTTGTCCAACAAGTCTTTGAACTTGATGGTGTCGTTGCAATGCACGCACGGGATCGGCGTTTCGCCCGCCAGGTACGTGTCGGCAAAGACCTCCATAACCTCGGCCTTAAAGCGTTCTTCGAAGTCCAGGACATAGTGCGGGATGCCAATGTCGTCGGCCACGCGGCGCGCATCGTGGATGTCGCGGCCCGCGCAGCACGTGCCGGGCTTGTCGATGGCGATGCCGTGGTCATAAAGCTGCATGGTGATGCCCACCACGTCGAAGCCTGCTTCTTTCAACAAGGCCGCCGTCACAGAGCTGTCCACCCCGCCGGACATGGCAACGACCACACGGGTCTCGGCGGGCGGTTTGTTGTGGGCACTTTGGGGCAGGTCGAGCTTCACGGCTTGCCCCCCATGCCCGGAATGCTGTGAAGATACCCCAAGGTTTGAGAACGAAATTCCCGGCGATAGACCACCGCCGTCACCCAAACAGTCGCAATGGCAAACAGCACCGGATGCAAAAACCAGCTGAGCGCGGCAAGCCCGTAATAGTAAGACCGCATGGCGCGGTTGAAGTTGGCCACGGCCAAAGCGAGAACTTCAGACGCCCCTTCGGCAAAGGCCTGGGCGTCATCGCTGTCGGCCTCGGACGGCGGCGGCGCAGCACCCACCAAAATGACGGAGTAGTTGAATTGGCGCAAAGACCAAGCACATTTGAAAAACGCGTAGATGAAAATCAGGAGTAGGAGCAGGATTTTCAGCTCCCACGTGGCTTTGGAGGCCTCGCTCAAGTACGGCACACCCTCGACCAACGCTTGAACCTTATCGAGCGAGCCCAAAATCGCCAACAGCCCGGCCAAGATCAGCAACGTGATGGACGAAAACAGTCCGACGCTGCGCATCAAGGCGCTCATGATGGTGGTGTCCACCATGCGCATGTCACGGCGCAAAAGCTGCTGCATCCAGCCTGCACGGTGCTTTTTCATCACACTCATCAAATTGTGCCCGCCGTGTTTGAGACGGTCGGCATAAAGGATATAGCCATTCCAGACGATGAAAAACCACGCAAGTGCGGCCAAGTCGATGATGGCGATGTCGGGCATCGGGTTTCCTAATCAGTCGTCGCGTTCTTCGAGCCACGCCATTTGGATGGCTTCCAAGATCTTCTCGCTGGATTTTTCCGGGTCGTCGTCGAAGCTGGGCAGCTCTTGCACCCATTTCCACAAGTCCGTGAAGCGCACGTGCATGATGTCAGCGTCCGGGTGCGCGTCTTCCAGTTCAATGGCAATATCGTATACGTCGGTCCAACGCATTGTGATAACTCCTGCAAAAATACGAAGGGGGGCTGGATTGAACCCCGCCCCCCTCAATCCTGTAATCGTTCGAGGCGCTTAGTCCAGCAACATGTTGCGCGTGCCGGCGGGCAGCGTCACTTCCAAGCCGTCCAAGTCTTCGGTCATTTTGATCTGACAGCCCAAACGCGACGTGTGGGTCAGGCCAAACGCCAGGTCGAGCATGTCTTCTTCTTCCTCGGTCGCTTCGTCCAGTTTGTCGAACCATTTGTCTTCGACAACCACGTGACAGGTCGAGCACGCCAGCGAGCCTTCGCAAGCGCCTTCCAGATCCAAACCGTTTTTGTGCGCAATTTCCAGGACCGAAAGGCCAACCGGTGCGTCCACTTCGGTGCGTTTGCCTTCGTCATCGATGAACGTCATTTTCGGCATATTGAGAGGTCTCCTCGGAATTTAATTATCTGTTGAGCATTGGTTTAGCGCGGCCAAGGCCCGGAAACAAGGGATTATTGCCCCTCTTCCCCCTCAACCACGGAGGATTCCAGCTTGTCCATACTCACACCCGTGAGCGCATCGCGGATGCCTTTGTCCATGCGCTTTTCGGCAAAAACCTGGGTCGCCGTGTCGAGTTTTCCTGCCACTTGATTAATGGCGTCTCTGTCCGTGCCTTTGATGGTTTCAATCACTTCGTCCATGACTTCGCCAATGGCTTCGCGTTCTTCGACGCTGAGCAAACGGCAATCGGCTTGCAAAGCGGCGCGTACAGCCAACATGGCGCGTTCGGCCTCAACGCGAGCTTCGGTGAGCAAACGCAGCTCCATATCGTCCTTGGCGTGGGCCATGGAATCGTAGAGCATCTGCGACATTTCGTCTTCCGACAGACCATAAGACGGTTTGACTTCTACCTTGGCTTCGATGCCAGAGGTATCTTCGCCTGCCGTCACGGTCAAAAGGCCGTCTGCATCCACCTGGAAGGTCACGCGGATGTGTGCAGCCCCGGCCGCCATTTGCGGTATTCCGGTCAAGTTAAAGCGCGCGAGTGAACGGTTTTGGTCCACCATTTCGCGTTCACCCTGCACCACATGAATGGCCATAGCGGTCTGGCCGTCTTGATAGGTGGTGAATTCTTGGGCTTTGGCAACCGGGATGGGGGTGTTGCGCGGAATGACTTTTTCGACGATGCCGCCCATGGTCTCAAGCCCCAGCGACAACGGCGTGACGTCCAACAGCAAGGTGTCTGAGCCCACGGTCAACGCTTCGGCCTGCAAAGCCGCACCCACGGCGACCACTTGGTCGGGATCGATGTCGGCCAAGGGTTCGGAGCCGAAGTAGCCTTCGACGGCGGCGCGCACGGCCGGAACGCGGGTGGAGCCCCCCACCAGAACCACACCTTTGACGTCGAGGGGGTCGTAGCCCGCTTCGGTCAGGACCTCATGGCAGATTTTGATGGTACGTTTGACCAGATCGGCAGACAACCCGTCGAACTCGGCACGGGTCAGGGTGTGCTTGGTGGACGTGTCGCCCGCTTGCAGCATCCACTCGCCGCTGTCTTCGGTGGTCAGGCATTCTTTGGCCAAACGTGCCGTCATCAACGCCACTTTGACTTCGCCGGAGTTGAGCTCCGTCTCGCCCAATTCAGCTTTGCGTTGGGTCAAAAAATGATCGGCAATGGCGTGATCGAAATCGTCACCGCCAAGTGCTGCATCACCGCCCGTCGCCAACACTTGGAACACGCCCTTTTCCATGCGCAGCACGGACAAATCGAACGTGCCGCCGCCCAAATCATAAACCGCGTACAAACCTTCGGCTTCTTTGTCCAAGCCATACGCCAATGCCGCGGCTGTCGGTTCGTTCACCAGACGCAAAACGTCAAGCCCCGCCAAACGCGCGGCGTCCTTGGTGGCGACGCGTTGAGCATCGTCGAAGTAGGCCGGAACGGTGATCACGGCTTTGCCGATTTTGGCACTGAGATGTTCTTCGGCCCGGTCACGCAAGGCCCGCAAAATGTCGGCGGAAATTTCGATGGGCGTCATTTTGTGCCCACCAATGTTGAGGCGCACCAGTTGGCTTTCGCCTTCAACGTGGGGCTCGATCTCAAACGGCAGCTGACCGCCCAAGCCTTTGACGTCTTCCGCACCGCGCCCCATCAAACGTTTGATGGAGCTCACCACGCTGTCGGGGCGGCTCAACAACAAACGCTTGGCCAACTCACCCACAATGGGGGAGCCGTCCGGCGCATAGGCCACGATGGATGGGACCAGAGCCGTACCATCGTCGTCCTTCAACACATCGACGGAATTTTCAGAACTGACCGCAACGACCGAGTTGGTGGTGCCGAGATCGATGCCGATGGCGAGCTCAGACTCCCCTTCGTGGGGAGCTGGTGTTTCGCCGGGTTCGTGAATTTGCAGAAGGGTGACCATGTTTAAATCTTTTTGTTTTCAGTATGTGTGTTTAGGCTAAAAGGCGCGCACGAGCTTGGCGCACTTCACCCATCATTTTGTCGAGGTATTTGAGCCGCGTCGTCAGCTGACACGCGCCGTGAATGTCTTCGCCTTGAAACGCCAAAGACAGCGCCTTCAAAACATCGTCGATTTCCGACTTGGTTTCGCGCTGAATGTCGTTCAGCGCCGCCATGCTGTCGGCCATCATCAGCTTTTCGCGCATCTCCATGGCTTCCATCAAGATGGCTTGATCGTTCACCAAGTTGCAGCCTTCGGGAAACACATCCACACCCAACACATGGACCAAATAGTCGGCTCGTTTGAGCGGGTCTTTCAACACTTCGTAAGCATCGTTGAGAGCGGTGGCTTGCTGTTGGCTCAACGCCTTTTCCTTCGGGGCTTTGGTGGCAAAACGGTCCGGGTGGAGCTGGCGCTGCAGATCAAAATACAATCGGTCTATCGCGGACACATCAACATCGAACGTGAGATTAATCCCTAAGCGTTCAAAATGATTGACCGGCGCAGGCCCTTGTACGGCTTCACAGGTGGAGCAAAACAAGCTCGCAACAGGCACCGGGCCTTTGCATGACCAACAAGGTTTCAGTGTCTCGTTTTGAACGTGTACGTTTTCGTCATTCATCAACAGATATTCCAAAAGCGAACCGCCCCACGGGGAAGTTATGGGGGGGGTGGTTCGGATATTTGGGCTTTAAGCCTTAGACGTGGAAAGATTCGCCGCACCCGCAGCGTCCCTTTTCGTTGGGATTGGAAAACCGAAAACCGCTTTCCAACTTGTCTTCCACGTAATCCATTTCGGTGCCGATGATAAACATGGTGGCTTTGGGATCGATTAAGATGGTCAATCCGTTCACTTCCATTTCGTCATCAAACTCGTTCTTTTCGTCGGCAAACTCCAGGGTGTAGGACAAGCCCGAGCACCCCTTGGTTTGCACACCGATGCGGATACCGGCAGATGGTTTACCGCGACCGTCCAACAACGCTTTGACCTGGGTCACAGCGGCGTCGGTCAGATGTATTGGTGCAGGCATGTTCATAATCAGTCCCCTTGATCCTTCACGATCTGGTTATTCGGCAGCGTCTTGGCCTTCGTCTTGAACGTCGCCGGTTTTGCCTTTGTAGTCTTCGATAGCCGCTTTGATCGCGTCTTCGGCCAGGACCGAACAGTGGATCTTCACCGGCGGCAAAGCCAGTTCTTCGGCGATGTCGGTGTTTTTGATCTCACCGGCTTCGTCAATGGTTTTGCCTTTGACCCATTCGGTGACCAGCGAGCTCGACGCGATGGCCGAACCACAGCCGAACGTTTTGAACTTGGCATCTTCGATGATGCCGTCCGTGCCGACTTTGATTTGCAGCTTCATCACGTCACCACACGCCGGTGCACCCACCAAGCCTGTGCCGACATCGCCGTCGCCGTCTTCCATGGCGCCGACGTTGCGCGGGTTTTCGTAGTGATCGATGAGTTCTTTACTGTAGGCCATTGTCTATTCTCCTTCACTGCTCGGGGATGGCAGTGCTGTGGTTGAACTTAGTGTTCCGCCCATTTGATGGACTTCAAATCGATGCCGGCTTGCGCCATGTCCCAAAGCGGGCTCAGTTCACGCAGGCGGTTGACTTCTTTGGAAATGCGCTCGATGGCGTATTCAACGTCGTCTTCGGTGGTGAAGCGTCCCAGTCCCAACCGCAACGAAGTGTGCGCCAATTCGTCTTCAACGCCTAAGGCGCGCAGCACGTAGCTGGGCTCAAGAGAAGCGGATGTGCACGCCGAACCGCTTGAGACCGCCAAGTCTTTGATGCCCATCATCAAGCCTTCACCTTCGACGTAAGCGAATGAGATGTTCAAGTTGCCGGGGATGCGGCTTTCCAGATCGCCGTTCAAAAAGATTTCCGGAATGCGCTGGCGCAGGCCTTGGTAGAGGCGATTTTGGAAATCGCGCAGGCGTTCGGCCTCCGCCGCCATTTCTTTCTTCGCCAATTCACATGCTTTGCCCAAGCCAACAACCAACGGCGTCGGCAAGGTGCCCGAACGCATGCCGCGTTCTTGGCCGCCACCGTGGATCAGCGGGACCAGGCGCACGCGTGGTTTCTTGCGCACATACATGGCACCAATGCCCATGGGGCCGTAGACCTTGTGGCCGGAAATCGACATCATGTCGATGTTCATTTCGTTCACATCCAGCGGAATTTTGCCGACCGCTTGGGCCGCGTCCGTGTGGAAGAACGTTTTGTTTTCGCGGCACAGCGCACCGATTTCTTTGAGCGGCTGGATCACGCCAATTTCGTTGTTCACCGCCATGATGGACACCAACAAAGTCTTGTCGGTCATCGCTGCTTTCAATGCGTCCAGATCGATCAAGCCGTCTTCTTTGACGTGCAGGTATGTCACCTCAAAGCCGTCTTGCTGCAAGGAACGGCAGGTTTCCAACACACACTTGTGTTCGGTAACACAGGTGATGATGTGATTTTTCTTATCGCCGTAAAACTTCGCCACACCTTTGATGGCGAGGTTGTTGGACTCGGTCGCGCCAGAGGTGAAGATGATTTCCTTCGGGTTCGCACCGATGAGATCGGCGACATTTCCGCGCGCGACTTCGACCGCGTCTTCCGCTTCCCAACCAAAGTGGTGATTGCGCGAATGCGGGTTGCCGAACTTGGTCGTCCAATAAGGGGCCATCGCCTCAACCACGCGGGGGTCGGTGGGGGTAGTGGCTTGGTAATCCAAATAGAGAGGATCGTTTTGGGTCCACGTTTTTGCGGTCATATTTTTTATTTCAACCTTGCTGTTTGTCTAAGCTGCCGACTGGGCGGTGTTTGGGGCTGTATTCTTACGTTGATATAGGTTCGTCCAGACGGAAATAAAGTGTTCGATCTCTTCAATTTTATTTGTTTGGGCAAGCGAAACACGCACAGCAGACCGTGCGATGTCCGCAGGCAAGCCCATGGCCGTCAAAACGGCGCTCGATTTCGTTTTACCCGACGCGCAGGCTGATCCTGCACTGACGGCGATGCCTTCCAAATCGAAATTCATCACTTGGGTCTCTGCGTCGACGCCGGGCATGGCGATAAAGCTGGTGTTGGGCAGGCGGTCCCACAATTGTGCGATGACGGTTGCATCTGGGGCGCAATCGAGAATGCGCGCTTCCAATGTGTCGCGCAGCGCTTTGACGTGAGCCATGCCCGCCAATTCGGCTATCGCAATTTCTGCGGCCAAGCCAAAGCCGACGATACCGGGCACATTTTCCGTGCCGCCGCGCACGCCTTTTTCCTGACCGCCGCCGGGGTTGATGGCGGTGAGGTCTACGTCTTTGGTGGCGATCAAGGCACCCACACCCAACGGCCCGCCGATTTTGTGTGCGGACACGCTCATCATATCGACGCCAAGGCTTTCAAAATCCACATCGACTTTGCCCAATGCTTGAACAGCGTCGGTATGGACCAAAGCCGAGTAACGATGCGCGATGTTGGCGATGCCTTCGAGTTGTTGCAACACGCCAGTTTCATTGTTGGCCAGCATCACCGACACCACAACATCGTCGCCGCCGCCCGCGAACAGCTCATCCAATTGGAACGGATCGATGAGACCGTTGACGTCTACGGGAATGATCTCGACATGATCTGCGACCCGGAGCACGGCGGCATGATCCGTCGCCCCGGCCCAAATTTTGTCTCGCCCTGTGCACGTCAGCGCCAAGGTGTTGGCTTCGGTCCCACAGGACGTAAAGACGATCTGCGCACTTTTGGGGGCGTTGACGGCTGTGCGGATTTGTTCGCGGGCATCTTCAACGGCGCGGCGCGCTTTGCGGCCAGAGGCGTGAACGGACGAAGGATTGCCTCCGGCTTCCATGGCGCGCACGACAGCGTCGCGCACTTTCGGGCGCGTCGGCGACGTTGCGTTATGATCCATGTAAACCTGTTGGCTCATGGTAGATGCCTTCCGTTGAGAATGCCTAAAGTCTAAAAGCGTTTATTCCGCAGCTATGATATCGGTGGGAATGTTGGCAACCATTTCTTCGAACAGTTCCGGCTGCGGACCCAAAACACGGCGTGCGCAGACGTCGGCCAAAGTGACCGAGCTCAGATACAAGTGGATTTGATAGCTCAGCGCTTGCCACAGGTCATGGGTCAAGCAACGCGCTTTGTCGGAATGACAGCCCTCGGCTTTGGAGCAGCGGGTGGCCGAGATCGGTTCATCCACCGCAGTGATCACATCCGAGATGCGAATTTCGGTGACGGAGCGCGACAGCAAATATCCACCACCCGGTCCACGAACACTTTTGACCAAACCTGCACGGCGCAGTTTGCCAAACAGCTGTTCCAGATAAGACAGCGAAATTTCTTGGCGGTCGGCAATGTCTGCCAATGCCACGGGTTTGCCTGGTTCGTTCTTGCCGAGGTCAGCCATCGCCATAACGGCATAACGTCCTTTGGTGCTCAACTTCACGTCCGTTCTCCTTCTTCTTTTTCGTTCCAGGCGGACTTAAGCATCTTCGCTCAAGTTCACCACTTTTTTCTGAGCGCTTGCGGACCCAGCTTCGTCTTTCGACTTGGCCGCAGCGTCCTGCTCGTATTCCAATTCTTCGACGCGCTCCATCAATGTCGACACCTGCGCGCGCAAATTATCGATGGTGCGCAAAACCGGGTCCGGGCAACCGTCGGACGGTGTACCGTAGGCCACGAAGTCTTTCGCATGTTCTTTGTCGCGCGGCATAACAACACGGGCCGGGATGCCCACAGCCGTCACACCCGAAGGGACATCGCGCGTAACCACGGCGTTGGCGCCAATGCGCGCATCCTTACCCACCGTGATGGGGCCCAAAACCTGCGCACCGGAACCAACGATCACACCATCTTCCAAAGTTGGGTGGCGCTTTTGGTTCACTTGCGTGTGGCTGTCGACGCTGGGCGATGTGCCGCCCAAGGTCACAATTTGATAGATCGTCACGTCATCGCCGATTTTACTGGTTTCGCCAATCACGACACCGTCACCGTGATCAATGAAAAAACGCCGGCCAATGGTCGCACCCGGATGAATTTCAATGCCCGTGAAGAAACGGGCCGCCTGAGAAATCATGCGCGCAATGAAGCGCACATCGTGCCTCCACAGCCAATGTGACAGGCGATAAGCCTGGATTGCGTGGAACCCCGGATACAGCAACGCGACCTCCAAACGAGTCCGCGCCGCAGGGTCGCGAGCGATAAATGAATCGATATCTTCTTTAAGCCTCTTGAAAATCATGGCCTATCCAATATGTTTGTGCACAAGCGACCACATGCGGTAAAAGGTCTATTCCCTTGACCGCCGTGTGCAAGTGGCGCACACAATGTTGCATTACATGCTCAGAATATAAGATACCCGACTACCAGGGTCAAGTATTCTAGGGCAATTTACGGAAAAAAAGTTGTGAAAATGCTGCAGCGTGTCAAAAATCGCAACCCATTGAAACTTAAGCGGTAAAATAGAGCAAATGCCCGAAGTCATCTTCAACGGACCCGAAGGCCGCCTGGAAGGGCGCTACCATCATTCCAAAAAACCCGGAGCGCCGATTGCGCTTATTTTGCACCCGCACCCACAGTTCGGCGGAACCATGAATAACAAGGTCGTGTACGCCATGTACCAGGCCTTCGTAAAACGCGGTTTTTCAACTTTGCGGTTTAATTTTCGCGGAGTCGGCCGTTCTCAGAGCACTTTTGACAACGGTCAAGGCGAAATGAGTGACGCGGCGTCGGCCCTGGATTGGATGCAAGCCCACAACCCCAACGCTTCAGATTGCTGGATCGGCGGCTTTTCGTTTGGGGCTTGGATTTCCATGCAGCTTATGATGCGCCGACCGGAAATCAGCGGCTTTATCTCCATCGCGCCCCCTGCGAGCCAACATGACTTCACCTTCCTGGCACCGTGCCCGGCGTCCGGTATTTTGGTGCATGGCGATCGTGATGAGATTGTCCCCGTAGACAGCGTCGATAAACTGGCCGCGAAGCTTAAAAGCCAAAAGAACATCACCATCGACTATGAAGTGGTCAAAGGGTGTGATCACTTCTTTGGCGATCACATGGATGAGCTGACCAAAATCGTCGACGAATACCTGGACAAATCCCTGACCCAGGTGGCTTAAGTCTGCAATAAAGACGTGAATTTCAAAAAAGTGTGGCGCGCCAATGTGGTGGCCGCACTTTTTTTTGTGAAAAATCCATGCAATACGGCGTATATCCGATATTATAAATATAGTTGTTAGGGCTATATACGTTCTATAGCTGAGTGACGCATGTGGGGGCGACGACTTTGTTTTTGACACACTGTTATACGGGGCGACTCAAGAATCTGACCCTCAGCTTTGCTGTCGTCGTCGCTCTCCTGCTCGACAGTTTTGCATCTGCCGACCCACAAAACACGTCCATTGAGTTCGGATTCTGCCCCGTGGAAGGCTTTGTCGATGAAGAGCCCAAAGGCGTTGGATATGAGCTCATGACCGAAGTGCTCATGCGGCTGCGCGCTCAGGGGTACCAGATCAACGAATCCTTCGTCCCCGCCATGCGGCTTTTAAACGGCTATAAAAACAAGCAATACGACGTGATCTTCCCGATCATGAAAATCAAAAACTTCACGTTGAAGAGCTTTCAAAAATGGGGCTTCGATCATATCCCGCTCTATTCCCGGCCGCTCTATGACGGGGGGCATTTTGTCATCTATACCCACGTCGAAAATGACCGCCTCAACCGGGTCAAGGACCTCAAAGGCAAATCCACAGTCGTCATCGCAGGCGCTTACATCCCCGTCGATTTGGTCACGCCCACCCCTTATAACGTCGAGTACGTCGACACAGCCGAACAAGCCTTCAAAATGGTTCAGTTCGGGCGCGTAGACGCCTTCCTTGTGCATAAAGGTTGGGGACAGCATGTTCTTTCAGGTTTGGACTTACCGGAACTGCATCACGGCGAGCCCTTTGAAAACATCCGCGGCGGTTTTATCGCGCAAGAAAACGAGTTGGGCGAAGAGCTGGTCTCAGCGATTGACCGTGTAATCGCCGACATGATTGAAGACGGCAGTTACGCCAAAATTCTCGAAAAATTTCCAGACACGAAGTTGGTCATTCACCCCGATTAAACCAGAAGACCTTATCGATGTAGAAAACTTTTGGGTTCCAATGCGATTGCCTTAGCCGCTAGACTGTTTTATCGAGACTCAACACCAAAAGGATCAAAAGCTTGTCTTTGACTAAACTGTTTTCAAGATTGAAGACAACGCTTTGTTTGCGCCTTGCCTTGACTGCTTTCGTGTTCTTGGCGAGTCCCGCATCGGCCGAGCCCCCGCAAAAAACCTTAAATTTCGCCTACGGTGTTGTCGAAGGTTTTATCGAAGAAGAGACCTCGGGTGTCGGCTATGAGCTGATGCGCGCCGTGCTCTCTCGTCTTCAAAACCAGGGGCATGAAATATCGGTCACTCTGGTTCCGTTTACGCGATTGTTAAATGGATTTCAAAAGAAGCATTACGACTTGGCCTTCCCCATTGTGAAGGTGAGCAATTTCACATTAGCGAGTTACAAAAAATGGGGCTTTGACGAAATCCCACTGTATTCAAGGCCGCTTTATAACGGTGGTGAGTTCGTCATTTATACCCCGGCAAAATCCGCACGACTGAGCGCGTTGCGCGACCTTATCGGGCGCGACACGGTTGTCATCGCGGGTGCGTACATCCCCATTGACCTTGTTCCACCGACATCTTACTCCGTCGAACAGGTCAATTCGGGACATCAGGCTTTTAAAATGGTGAAGTTTGGGCGCGTGGATGCCTTTTTGGTTCATGAAGGCTGGGGGAAATCCGTGCTCACCGAATTGGACATTTCTGATTTGCACCACGGCCAGCCGTTTGGAACCATTGAAGGCGGTTTCATTGCGCAGAACGATGAGCAGGGCAAAAGTCTGATCGCCGCCATCAATCAAATCATCTCAGACATCATTGATGACGGCACATATGCCAAAATTCTTAAAAAGTTTCCCGACAGCACATTCGTCTTTCGACACGAGTAAGAAAGCGTTTTTAAACGGCGTGTAAAGTTCCGCCGCTCAATGGCGCGGCGCCCCCTGTGGTGGTTGGAAACGTGATGGGTAACCCCAATTTCGAGCGTACCGCCATATACGCAAACGCTTGCGCTTCTAGGGCATCGCCATTCCAGCCCAAAGCCTCAACAGGCAAGACATCTGCCCCCGTAGCAGCGCGCAGGTTTTCCAACAATACCGGGTTCAAGCGCCCGCCGCCCGTCACCACCCAGGTGGCCGCAGGCGCGGGGAAATGTTCGGCGGCTTTGGCGATGGCGCGTGCCGTGAAGTCCGTGAGCGTCGCCGCACCGTCTTCCAGGCCGAGGCCCTCGGCCAGCTTTGGATCAAACGCTTGGCGGTCCAAGGATTTGGGCGGTGTGCGGTCGAAAAACGGATTGTTCAAGGCCTTCTCAATCCGGTCCTCATGAACTTGACCTTTGGCGGCCAGCCCGCCATCCCGGTCCATATCCTGGCCGATCAAATCACACACCCAATCGTTCAGGGGGGCATTGCCCGGCCCGGTGTCGAAAGCAAGGATTGCGTCTTCGCTGACCCATGTCACATTGGATACCCCGCCAATGTTGACCACAGCAGCTGGGAGTTGGACATTATCCGCTTGTTTCAGCAAGCCCTGGTGATAGACGGGCACCAAAGGCGCGCCCTCGCCACCGGCTTGGACGTCTGCACTGCGCAGGTCATTGACCACAGAAATTCCCACTTCGTCGGCCAACAGCCGGCCATCGCCCAGCTGGATGGTGACGGCGTTTTCCGGTTCATGGTGCACGGTTTGACCATGAAAACCGATGAGATCAATGTCTTTGGCAGAAAGCCCATTTTGGTCCAAGAACGATTTGACCAGCTCCGCATGCTTTAGCGTCAAATCGCGTTCAACCTCAGTTGCACTGGGGTGTGAGCGGGCATCAGCTCCAAACAACCCGCGCACCCGGTCGCGAAAATCGACGTCGTAGCCGACATCCATGGAAGGTCCAAACGCTACTAACCCTTCGCCGTCCGTCTTGATCAAGGCAACATCAATGCCGTCCAAGGACGTGCCGCTCATCAAGCCAATTGCGGTGTAGATTTTTGAGGCAGTCATAGGAGCCAGAGCCTTGGGAATCGTTGCAGTGCATTGTGCGTTGGCAGTCATTGTGCTAAGTCCCCCAGGAACATGCAAGTCAACATGCAACCTGCCTGGGATAGAGACTAAAATGAGCGAGCCAAAATCCGATTTCCTCAAAACCGTTCAAGAGCGCGGCTACATGCACCAATGTACCGACCTGGACGCTTTGGATAAAAAAGCCACCGACGGGATCGTCACGGCTTATATCGGGTTTGATTGCACGGCACCCAGCCTGCACGTGGGCTCACTGCTGCCCATCATGATGTTGCGCACGCTGCAAAAAACCGGACACAAGCCCATCGTTTTGATGGGCGGCGGCACCACGCTGGTGGGGGACCCATCCGGCAAAGACGAAAGCCGCAAAATGCTGACTGAGGCCGACATCCAAGACAACATGGACGGCATCAAGCAGATCTTTTCCAAATTCCTGACCTTTGGCGACGGACCGACCGACGCCGTGATGGTCAACAACGCCGATTGGCTTAAAGGGCTCAATTACATTGAGTTCCTGCGCGATTTCGGCCCGCACTTTACCATCAACCGCATGATGAGCTTCGATTCCGTGAAGCTGCGTCTGGACCGTGAACAGCCCTTAACGCTGCTGGAATTCAACTACATGATCTTGCAGGCTTATGACTTCTTGGAGCTCAACCGCCGCTCCGACTGCATGCTGCAAATGGGCGGCTCGGACCAGTGGGGCAACATTGTCAATGGTGTGGAGCTCACCCGCCGTGTGGATGCCAAAGAGGTCTTTGGCCTCACCACGCCTTTGCTGACCACCTCTTCGGGTGCAAAAATGGGCAAGACTGCTGCGGGTGCGGTGTGGCTCAACGCCGAACAGCTGTCGCCTTACGACTACTGGCAATACTGGCGCAACACCGAAGACGCCGACGTGGGCCGTTTCCTGCGCTTGTTCACCGAACTGCCCCTGGACGAGATTGCACGCCTGGAAGCCTTGGAAGGCCAAGACATTAATGAGGCCAAAAAGATTTTGGCCGACGAAGCCACACGGATGTGTCACGGTGAAGACGCCGCCATAGCCGCCAAAGCCACGGCGCAAAAGACCTTTGAACAAGGCCAGTTGGGCGGCGATTTGCCCAGCTTCGACATCCCCAAAGCCGAACTGGAAGAGGGCCTTTCCACGTTTGCGGCTCTGGTCAAAGTGGGCTTTTGCAAATCCAATGGTGAAGCCCGCAAGTTCGTGCGAGGCGGCGGCGCGCGCATCAATGACAAACAAATCAAAGACGAAAACCATGCCGTCACACTGAGCGATCTCAACGACGACGGTGTCGTCAAAGTCTCGGCTGGCAAAAAACGCCACGCATTGTTGAAAGCCGTCTAATCAATTGATCGGAGCCGGGGTCACCGGCTCCACCGGGGCGGCCTTAGGCTTTGGCGGGACGGTCGGAATCTCTTTTTCTTTATCCGAGCCCGAGAAGATACCGCGCAGCACACCAGGTGTGAGAACGCTGAGCGGGTTCACCGTGATTTCCACGTTTTCTTTCGTGCCGACCATGGTGTAGGTCGCCGCAAACAGACCGCCGCCTTTTTCCCCGCCGGTGAACAAATCACCAATAATCGGAATTTTACCCAACAGCGCATTGATGGCGTAGGCCGGAACAACGGTGCCTTCAAGGTTCATTAGCTTATTGTCCATGTCCACAGTGCCACTGGCAGTCACGCCGATGGTGGGACCGGATGCACGCGAGCTCACCATTTCCAACTGCCCCCCTTCAAGCTTAAAGGGCGCTTCGAAGATATCGAAGTTCAGGCCTTCTCCTTGAAGCGCGTCCAAAACCCCCGTCAAAGACATGACCCCGATCAACTTCGCAAACGCAGGGGCGTCGATCATGGCGTAATCGGTGACTTTCAAAACACCTTCGAGAGGTGCGTCTTTGGATGGCGATGTATAAGCCGCCTTCAAATCCAGATCGCCGCCCAAGATGTTGTCGTGGAGATCCAGCGCGCGCAAAGACGAGCCCGCATCGTCGGATGTAATGGACAAATAGCGCAAACCATCCCTGTCCGTGTCCAACAGCAGCTCAATTCCCCCGCCGTCACCCACGGCCGCACTGATATCGATTTTCCGCCACCCGCCATTTTCGCGATAAACCGTCCCCACCAGATCGTTCAAGGCCCGGTCTTGGCGCAGTCTGAGGGTGTGAATATCCACGGCCACCGTCAAAGACAACTCATCGTCTTCCAACTTCTTGCGCGGCGGGGCCTCATAAATGCCCAGCATTTCATCCCACAACAATTGAGCATCCAGGCTTTCGCCGCGCAGCACCAATTCCCATGCCCCTTCTATGTCGGGGGTGAGAGAACCCGACACATCCGTGTGTCCGGATTTCATGGTGTTGATATCGATACGCAGCAAGGAGCCGTCATCGGCAAAGAATGCAGAGCCCGCAATATCCATATCCGGCGCCGTCACACCGAACTTTGGAATTTCCTGGGGCTTGTGATTTTTGAGACGCAGCTCAAGCTCGGCGGTACCCGGAACGCCTGTCGGCTTGGCCCATCCGAGTTCCGGTGCAGCAAGCGAGATGTTCGACAAATCCACGCGCGCCGACAGCGCCTCCGTGCCGTTTGAAAACTCGGTGTAATTCACATTGGCTTCGGCACCGCCCGCCATATAGCGCGACAAAATGTCGGGAACCTCAATGCCCAGTGCACTCAGGCTCAACACATCTTCAATGGAGCCGGAAAGTTCGTAGCGGTCACGGAACAAAGCTGCCTCGCGAAAATCGTGCTTCCAATCCAGCTCAATGGGAACAATCCCCAAAACCGCTTCACCCGTAAGCGCCAATCCGTCGTTATCGACATTTAATTTCAGGTCGCCTTTGGACAAATCTTTTTTGAACAAAGCCTCTTGAATGCTGCCGTCAGCAACGGTGGCGTTGGCTTTGGCGACAACGTCGCTGGCTTTTAAATCCAGCAACAGCGGCAAAGACAATTTTACATTCCCCTTGGCCGCCCCGCCAACATTGCCGGGCTTGATCCCCAGTTCCGATGCAAAAGCCAAAGGCTCATAATCAATCAGCTCCAGCACCGCTTGCACAGGGCCTTCAACATTGATGTCAATATGGGCCTCGGCGGTGTCTTCTTGCAATTTGGTCAAATCAATGGTGCCGCTTGTAACCGAAAGGCCTTTGTATCCCTTACCTTCAAAAACTTCGATGTTGAATTCATCGGCATTAAACGTGGCGCGTCCCCTAGCCTGGGTCGCAGGCGGCATGGGGGAGAGATAATCCACCGTCAAGCCACCGCCGCGGACTTCACCGGACAAGTTTTCCAAAACGATTGCCCCGTCAGCATCGACATTCAAAGACGCCTCAATGGTTGCGTCCTCAGCCACGCCATCGCGCAAATTCGGCACCACCCAATCGCGCGCGTCTATGGCCAGACTTTGCGGCCAAAGATCGTTCAAATCGTTAAAAGCGACACCCGCAATTTGGCCCTTGATATCGATCCCAAGCTCCGAGCGCCCTGCGCCCAAGCCATCGATGAGGGCAGAGACCAAAGCCCTTGGCCCCTGGCCCAGCTCCAGCTCTAAACGACGCACATCCAGCAGGCCTTGATCGCCATAAAAGCTCAGCTCTGTTTTCAGTTCGCGAATTTCATATTCATGGTTCACTGGGGCGGGAATGTGGAACGTTTCACCTTTGGGCAAATTGATCGTCAGGTCGTCTAGTTTTACGGATTGTGTGCCGCCTTCGAAATGTCCTTTGGCCGACAAACCGTCAACGCCAAGGCGCTGGGCCCACGGCAAGGCATTGAGCTCAGCCGCGACATTAACCGGCAACGCCAAGTGCCCTGCCCCGCCCTGCACGTCGAAGTCCACACCTTCAATCACACCGTCTTGGAGCATGCTCAGGGTCAACGTGCCGTTCAGCGGCAAATCCACGGTTGCCAGCATGGGCACACTTTGCACCAACTCTGTAAAGTCAGCGGGGACAAGGCCGTCCACCTGGACACCTAAGTCGATCTGTTTGTCCGCCAAGGTGTACGTCCCCATGACGGTGATCCCGGCGCTATGGTTTGCGCCTTTCAGGGTCATATCCAATTCAGCTTCCAGACCGCCGTCCACCCGAATGAAATCGGCAGAGGTCTCGGAAGCCTGCCACAGCGATCCTTCGGCCTTGTCTTCATAGATCAGTTGCCCATCCACCACAGAGATGCGTTTGAGGTAACTCAACGCTTGGTCCGGATTGGGGTCTTGCAGCATCAATAAAATCAATGACGCCACCAAGTCGCCTTCTTTGGCGGCGGTTTGTTGCGCCTGTTCAAAACCCAAGGCAAATTGTCCATCCGCCAGGCGTTCCACATGGAAAGTCGGACCGAAAAATTCGATTGAACGCGGGGCCACATTGCCTTTCAGCAAAGCTTCGGCGCTAAGCGACAACGAGACCTCGGGAACCGTCGCAACCACTTGTCCGTCGGGCAGCGACGTCTGCAGATTGACGATACGGATGTCCAAGGTCCGTTCCCACCCGGCCCAGGTCAAAATGGTGTCTTCCACCTCCAGGGCGATGGCGTCTTTGTGCACTTCGCTCAGCGCATTTTGAATATACGGCGTCAAAAAGCCAATCGACACGGGCCCGGACGCCAAACGCCACGCCACCAACAGCACAGCCACCAGCAAGCCGACGCCCAATCCGCCGATAATTTGAAACAGGCCTCTGACGACGCGTTTGATCAGTGGACTCAATCCTTTTGCCGGGGCATGCTGCTGGAAAATCATCTGCAACAGGCTCGAGGTCTAAAACTGCACATGCAGCTATTCGAATTTTCGCCCCAAAACATTCCTGCACCAGCCGATCAAGACCGTGTCGAAACGGGGTGGGAGCGCTTTTTCGAAGCCGCCCAAAAACAGGCCGAAGACCATCCAGAAGTGTTGGACTTCGTCCAATCTCTCAAATCCGACGCTGCAGGCGCTAAACTTGCCGCTGCCGTATTCGGAAACTCCCCGTTTCTTAGCGCATGCTGGCTCAATGATCCACTGTTCACCAAAGACTTATTGGAAAAAGGTCCCTTTGCCTGTCGCGATCAAGTGCTGGCAGCCACACGAGAACAAAGCCGCGAACTGGACGAAGCGGGCCTAAAACGCCATTTGCGCATCCAAAAGCGCCGAATCGCGCTGAGTGCGGCTTTGGGGGACATCACAAACACCTGGGGGCTGTTCGACGTCACGGGCGCCCTTTCCGACTTTGCCGACGCAGCCACTTCTGCCGCCAGCACCCATTTGCTAAAAACCCTGGAAAACCGGGGAAAAATCAAACTCAAAAACCCACAAAACCCGGAAGTTGGGTCTGGTTTGGTGATTCTCGGCATGGGCAAACTTGGCGGGCGGGAGCTCAATTATTCCTCCGATATCGACCTCATCGTGCTTTACGACCCGGACATCGTCGAAACCGACGATCCCTTCAGCCTGGGCCAGAGCTTCGTGCGCCTCGCCAAGGGCTTGGTGAGCCTTTTGGATGAGCGCACCGACGAAGGCTATGTGTTTCGCACCGATTTGCGTCTACGCCCGGACCCGGGCTCGACCCCGCTGGCCATGTCGACCCACGCGGCGGAGGTCTATTACGAAAGCATCGGCCAAAACTGGGAACGCGCCGCCATGATCAAGGCTCGCCCCATCGCCGGCGATATCGAAGCGGGCGAAGCGTTTTTGGCCCACTTAAAACCGTTTGTGTGGCGCAAAAACCTGGATTTCGCCGCAATCCAAGACATTCAGTCCATCAAACGCCAAATCAACGCACACAAGGGCGGCACCGACATCAAGCTCAAGGGCCACAATGTCAAACTGGGTCGGGGCGGCATTCGCGAAATCGAATTTTACGCCCAAACCCAACAGCTGATCTGGGGTGGACGAGAACGAAACCTGCGCGTCATTCCAACCTTGGAAGCCCTGGACGCCCTGGTCGAAGCAGGCCACGAGCAAAAGCGCAACACCGATGTCCTGGCCAAGGCCTATCACTACCTGCGTCGTGTCGAACATCGCCTGCAAATGGTCGCCGACGAACAAACCCATTCCCTGCCCGAAGACGAAGACAGCCTCACTGCCATCGCCATATTCCTGGGTTACGACAGCCTTGAAAGTTTTGCTGACGAGTTGTTGCAGACCCTGCATCAAGTCGAAAAGCTCTACGCCGACCTGTTCGCCGAAGGTGATCAGTTGTCCGCCAGTGGCGCTGATGGCGGCAACTTGGTCTTTACGGGTGGCGAAAGCGATCCCGAAACGCTCAAAACCTTGCGCGATATGGGCTTCAAGAATGCCGAAGCCCTGGACAACGCCATTCGCGGTTGGCACCACGCGCGCTACCGCTGCACACGGTCTGAACGCTCGCGCGCGATTTTGACGGAACTGATGCCGTTGATCCTGTCCACCATGGCCGACACGGCGGAACCGGATCAAGCGTTCTTGCGTTTCGATAAGTTCTTGAGCCAACTGCCGGCCGGCGTGCAGCTGTTTTCCATGTTCCAAAGCAATCCGCAGATGCTGGAGCTGATCGCCGAGATTTTGGGCACGGCACCGCGCTTGGCCGAACACTTGGCACAAAAGGCCAATATTTTGGACGGCGTGCTGACCCCCGGTTTCTTGGAAGAACCCCCGTCCAGCGAAGAGATGCGCGAAGACTTAACCCACCTGTTGGAAGACGCCTCGTGCATGGAAGAAGTCCTGGACTTGGCCCGTCGCTGGACCAAGGACCGTAAGTTCCAAGTGGGTGTGCAGGTTCTCAAGGGCACCATTACGGAACGCGAAAGCCAACGGGCTTTGACAGGTGTCGCCGAAACCATCTTGAACACGCTCCAGCCCCTGGTCGAAGAGGAGTTCGCCATCCGCCATGGCCGCGTCAAAGGGGGCGCTATGTCCGTGGTGGCGTTCGGAAAGCTCGGCAGCGGCGAAAAAACGCCCACGTCGGATATGGACATGACCTTCATCTACACCTTTGACGAAGGCGAAACCACCTCAGACGGCGACAAGCCTTTGGCCGTCAGCCAATACTTCGCCCGCTTGAGCCAACGTCTCATCAATGCCCTGTCCGCACAAACGGCGGAAGGCATGCTGTACGAAGTCGATATGCGCCTGCGCCCCAGCGGCAACGCAGGCCCCATCGCAACGTCATTAGCCGCGTTCAAGCAGTACCAAAAAACCGATGCCTGGACCTGGGAACACATGGCGCTGACGCGTGCGCGCGCCTTAACCGGACCCAAGACGCTGCGTGACGAGATCGAAGCCGAAATCAACAAAGTGCTCACATCACAGCGCGACACGGACAAGCTGGTCGTCGATGTGTCCGACATGCGCACCCGCATGGACAAAGACCGCCACACAGATATCCCCTGGGAAATTAAAAACTATCGCGGCGGCTTGGTGGATATTGAATTCATCTCGCAATATCTGCAGCTCAAATATGGGGCAGAACATCCGGACGTGCTTCACCCGACCACCCGGATCGCGCTGAAAAACTTGCGCGACGCCGGGCTTTTGGACACTACCACCGCGAACAAATTGGTGCAGACTTTGGACATATGGCACGCGTTGCAAGGCCTGTTGCGTTTGACCGTCACCGCGGCGTCCCGCGCCACCAGCAACTACGAAATGCCCCGAAGCCTGCAAGAACAGGTCTGTCGCATCATTGGATCTGAGAATTGCGGCCAGGCCGGAACCTTCATCAAATCCACCGCCAACTGGGTGCATGGGACGTTTCAAGTCCTCATTGACCAACCCGCTGAGCCTTTGCGCGAACACGTGAAATCAGATTTAAAACGGGCCACCGGGAAATAACACTTTTATTTGTGTTATTTGTAGAAGAGGCGTAGAATCCCTCCCGGCGTAAGACGAAAAAAACCGGGATAGGAGAATGCTCATGGCAGACGGCGATATCAAAGCTACCGAAAAGGCCAAACCAAAAGCTAAGGCAAAGGCCAAAGCCAAAACACAAGAAAAAGCCGCCACCAATCCTGACCCGGAGCCCAAGGCACGTCCTCATGTGGCGCATCCCAGTGTGCACAAGGGCCACGCCCTGTTACAGCATGACAAAGCGGTCAAGAAAGGCAAACGCGCGCCCTTGCCGCCGAACTATCCCTACAAAACCCGCATGCGCCGCCCCCAATACGAAGCGCGCAAGCAAGAGCTTCAGATCGAGCTGCTCAAAGTTCAAAACTGGGTCAAAGACACCGGACAGCGCGTGTTGTGCATCTTTGAAGGCCGCGATGCGGCGGGTAAAGGCGGCACCATCAAACGCTTTACCGAACACTTAAACCCCCGCGGTGCGCGTGTGGTTGCTTTGGAAAAACCCACCGAAGAAGAACGCGGCCAGTGGTATTTCCAACGCTATACCGAACAGCTGCCGACCAAGGGTGAAATCGTGTTCTTTGACCGCTCCTGGTACAACCGTGCAGGTGTGGAACGGGTCATGGGGTTCTGCTCGCCTGCGGAATACATGGAATTCATGCGCCAAGTGCCGGAGTTTGAACGTATGTTGGTGCGCTCGGGCATTCGCTTGTTCAAGTTCTGGTTCTCGGTCTCGCAAGAAGAACAGCTGCGCCGTTTCCAATCGCGTCAACAAGACCCGCTCAAGCACTGGAAACTCAGCCCCGTCGATGTGGAAAGCCTGGATCGTTGGGACGAATATTCCGAAGCCAAAGAAAGCATGTTTTTCTATACCCACACGGCCGATGCCCCGTGGACAGTGGTGCGCTCGGACGACAAGAAACGCGCGCGCATCAACTGCATTCGCTATTTCCTCGACAGCGTGCCTTACCCCGGCAAGGACGACGAAGTGAACATTACGCCTGATCAGCGTCTTGTCGGTGCGGCGGATACGTTCTATGAAACATTGGATGACTTCGACCCGGAGAAAAAGAAACTCCGCATCTGATCGTGTAAAGGAATGACATGAGCGTAACAGTCGGCGATAAAGCCCCTGCATTCGACCTGCCCACCGACGGTGGTGGGCAGGTCAAACTCTCCAGCCTCAAAGGCAAAACCGTGGTGTTGTTTTTCTATCCGAAAGCCTCCACCCCGGGCTGCACCAACGAAGCTAAAGACTTCACCGCCTTGGCCAAAGACTTCGAAAAAGCCGGAGTCGTCGTCTTAGGCGCGTCCAAAGACACGGTCAAACGCCAAGACAATTTCAAGGCTAAGAACGACCTGTCCATGGCGTTGCTGTCCGACGAAGAGGGCACGCTGTGCGAAGCCTATGGCGTTTGGGTGTTGAAGAAAAACTATGGCCGCGAATACATGGGGATTGAGCGCTCTACGTTTGTGATCGACGCCAAAGGCAAAATCGTCGCCGAATGGCGCAAGGCCCGGGTGAAAGGCCATGCCGAAGAAGTCTTGGAACTCGTAAAGAGCCTCTGATGCCGACCACCCTCACCGATGCTGCTTGCGAGGTTTTGCTGACGCCTGACCCGGCTGAAAAAGTACGCCTGACGTATGCCTACGCCAAAGCTTGGCGGGACGGTGAGATTGCTGAACTCGGCGACAGCTTCCCCACGGACCGCCCTGCACGCCCCGCCAAGCCCATACTGTGTCAACCCGGCGAAATGCCCAAGCGGTCCACCGGGGGCGGCAAGCGGCGCATCAATTTGATCCACGCCATCGCCCACATCGAACTCAACGCCATCGACTTGGCCTGGGACGCGATAGCACGGTTCGGCCCTGACTTGCCCAAGGGCTTTTGTGACGACTGGGTTCAAGTGGGCGCGGACGAAGCGCTGCATTTTGAACTGTTGGAAAAACGCCTGAACGAACTGGACGCCACCTATGGCGATCTGCCCGCCCACGACGGGCTGTGGGAAGCTGCTGTCAACACCGCCGACGACGTTTTGGCACGCATGGCCTTAGCGCCCATGTTGCTGGAGGCGCGGGGCTTAGACACCACGCCCGCGACGGTCAAACGGTTGCGCGCCAATGGCGATGACGCCACCGCTGACATTATGGAGCGCATCGGCGAAGAAGAAATCGACCATGTCGCCGCCGGGGTACGCTGGTTTGAATATGTATGCAACCAACGCACGCTCGACCCCGTCCCGACGTTCAAAGGCTTGGTGGCTGCGCGCTTCAAAGGCCAAATCAAACCGCCGTTCAATATCGAAGCGCGAAACCGTGCAAATATGGATGCTTTATATTATCAAGCTTGAAAGTAACCGCCCAGAAGGCTAGAAAATCAGGGCCTGGGGCCAGGCGTAGGATTGAGGGACGAAATCCATGAGCGACGACGCAAAAGCGCCGGAAGATCAAAACGAAGACCCGAAAGACGCCGAAAAGGCTGATGAGGCTGAGACTAAGGCTGAAGACGCATCTGAAGACGGCAGTGACGAAGCTGAAGGCGAAGCTCCGAAAAAGAGCAAACTCAAGTTCATCATTATCGGGGTTGTCGCCGTTTTGTTGATCGGCGGCGGCGCAGGTGCTTATTTCATGGGCCTGTTCAGCTCTGAAAAGCCCCACGAAGCGACCCTCATGATGCCCGGCCCGCCCACCTACCATGAACTGGGCACAGTCACCGTCGACCTCAAACCAGAACAAGGCCGTCCGCGCCCGTTTATCCGCGTGACGTTTACCGCAGAATTGCAAGGCGAAGCCGGCAAAACAGCCGCTGCAGAACACGAAGTCAAAATCAACGACGCGATCCGCTCGCACCTGCGCACCGTATCGCCCAGTGATTTGAGCGGGGAAGAAGGCACAGAACGCCTGCGCACCGACCTGACCATCATCATCAACCGCGTCATTGCGCCCCAACACTGCATCACAGTACTCTATCAAGATCTGATGATCCGCTAACGTCGATGCGAGGCTGCCGTGTCTCCTGAAAGTGCTCTGGCCTTTTTTCTGGCTGTGTTTGTGTTCAGCATTACACCTGGAGCAGGTGTCTTCGCGATCTTGGCGCGCGCCTTGACGCAAGGGGCAGGTTCTTGCTGGGGCTTGGCCATCGGCATGGCCATCAGCGATATTCTATACCTCATCGCAGCGTGCTTTGGCTTGGCCGCCATCGCCACCCACTTCAATGAAGTTTTCATCGCCGTTCGCATTCTCGGTGCGGCGTACTTGATTTATCTCGGTTGGAAAATGTGGACGGCCCCTGTGGATTTGTCCATGGAAGACGGCCATTCTAGGCGCACCGGATTTTGGCTCACCTTCATGCAGGGTTTCTTGATTTCCGGCTCCAACCCCAAAGTGATTTTGTTTTACATCGCCTTTTTGCCAACGTTCATGGACATCTCGGCGCTCGGCACCTTCGACATCGCTTTGGCGAGCGTGCTTACACTGATCGCCTTAACGATGGGCCTGATGCTCATCGCCTTTTTTGCCGCCAAAGCGCGCGGCTACTTCAAAAGCGAAAAGGCCATGAAACGGCTTAATCGGGGTGCCGGATCGGTGATGATGGGCGCGGGTGCGTTTTTAGCTGGGCATAACTGAGGCGTTAGTCGATATCTTCGACAGCCCCACCACCGCCTTGAACGCGGTGCGCCAGTGCGGCTTCCATGAACTGATCCAGATCGCCGTCCAGCACAGCAGACGTGTTCGACGTTTCCACGCCCGTGCGCAAATCTTTCACCATTTGATATGGCTGCAAGACGTAGGAGCGAATTTGGTGACCCCAACCGATGTCGGTTTTGGCGTCGTGCTCGGCTTGGGATGCCTCTTCACGCTTGCGCAGTTCTTCTTCGTACAAACGCGCGTTCAACATTTTAAACGCCGCAGCCCGGTTTTTGTGTTGAGAGCGGTCGTTTTGACACTGCACCACAATGCCGGTGGGCAAGTGGGTGATGCGAATGGCGGAATCCGTCTTGTTCACGTGCTGACCGCCCGCGCCGCTTGCCCGGTAGGTATCGACCCGCAAGTCTTTGTCTTCGTATTGGACTTCAAAATCGTCGTCGATTTCCGGATAGACCCAGACGGAGGTAAAGCTGGTGTGACGGCGGGCGGACGAATCATAAGGCGAGATGCGCACCAAACGGTGCACACCGGATTCCGTCTTCATCCAACCATAGGCGTTTTCACCGGAAATCTTGATGGTGCACGATTTGATCCCCGCTTCCTCACCTGGGCTTTCTTCCAGCCACTCGGTTTTGTAACCGTGCTGTTCGGCCCAGCGCACATACATGCGCGTCAGCATCTCCGCCCAGTCCTGGGCCTCGGTGCCGCCGGCACCGGCGTGAACCTCAAAATAACAGTTATTGGCGTCCGCTTCGCCGGACAGCAGGGTCTGCAACTCAGCCTTGCCCGCACGCTCTTTGGCGGCCATCAGGGAGGCTTCGGCCTCAGATATGATGTCGTCGTCGCCTTCCGCCTCACCCATTTCGATGAGCTCGATGTTGTCGTTGAGATCAGCCTCAAGGCCGTCGATTTCTTTGATCAACCCGTCCAGCTTGGTGCGCTCTTTCATCAAGGCCTGGGCCTTGGCGGCGTCGTTCCACAGCTCCGGATCTTCGGCCAAAGCGTTCAGTTCTTCTAGACGCAGAACAGCTTGGTCGTAGTCAAAGATGCCTCCTCAACAGTTCCACCGACTGTTTGAGGTCTTGAGTAATCGCTTCGATCTCGGCACGCATGGAGCGGGAGTTCCTTTTGGTGTTGGGTTTGTTGGAGTGTTTTTAGCGGGAAGGTGGAGACAGAACAAGACGCAAGTGAAATTTGTTTACCTCACACTCACAAGGTTCCCTTTTGGTCTATTTTGGATTAATATGCTGCCTATAAAATGCAGGAGACCAAAATGCCCATCAACGTTAAACTCCCCGAAGACTTCGTTGCGACGGCGAAACGTCATGGCCAGTTGGAGCATCGTTCTGTGCCCAAGCAGATTGAGCATTGGTCTCAGGTCGGTAAAATTGCGGAGGAAAACCCGGACCTGCCCTATGCGTTGATCAAAGACATTTTGATGGCGCGCACAGAAGACGCCGACGAAGAGTATGTGTTTGACTGAGGCTGCGTGAAATGCTTCCCCCCCTCATCACCCCAACATTCAAACGCGCGTTGAAGCGGTTGCACAAGCAAGACAAAGCCGCATTGGATGAAGCCGTGCGCTCCGTTCTCGCCGAGCCCGAAATTGGGGAACCCAAGGTCGGCGATTTGGCAGGTGTGCGCGTCTACAAATTCAAACTGAACCACCAGCTCGCCCTGTTGGCTTATGAGGTTTTGGAGCTGGACGGCGTGGTCAAACTGCTGGCGCTGGGATCGCACGAAAACTTCTATCGCGACCTGAAACGCTGAGTACGACTAATACAACCCACCCGTCCCCGCAGCAGGCGCTTCACCACTAGCACTTTCCGTACCCGGCGTACCCGGGCCACCCAAAACTTGTGTGTTGGACGTCGGCACGGTGCCGGGTTTGAAGGCTTCCAAGATCACACCGCGTTTGCCGTTGGTGGGCAGGCCTGTGGTGGCGTTGACGCGGACCATGTGGATGCCCGGCGGAATCCGGAAGGGAATGGGCTTTTGCTTTTCCAGCGCCCCCTTCATGAAGTCGCGGAAGATCGGTGACGCGACCGAGGCGCCTTGTTCGCGCGGGCCCAGTGAACGCGGCTCGTCAAAGCCCGTAAACACACCCACGGCCAAGTCGGGCGAAAAGCCGATGAACCAGGCATCCAAGGCATCGTTGGTGGTGCCCGTCTTACCGCCAAGCGGTTTGCCCACGGCCCGCACACGACGGCCCGTGCCGCGCTGCACCGTGCCTTCCAACATGGAAACCATCTGATAGGCACTGGCCGGGTCGGTGACGAGCGCGCGGTTGTCTTCGAGCTCAGGCACCTCTTGGCTCGTCCACGACACGGCTTGGCAGCCATTGCAGGCGCGCCCGTCGTGGCGGTAGACGATTTGGCCGTTGCGGTCTTGGATTCGATCCACAAAGGTCGGCGCGATGCGCTTGCCGCCGTTGACCAGCATGGCATAAGCCGAAGTCAGATCGAGCAGCGTGGTTTCGCCAGAGCCCAGCGACATGGCAAGTTGTTCAGGCATTTTGTCAATGATGCCAAAACGCTCCGCGTACTCAGAGATCTTTTCCATGCCCACGGTTTGCGCCAAGCGCACGGTCATCAAGTTGCGCGACTTTTCAATGCCGAGCCGCATGGTCGACGGCCCGTAGAATTTTTTGGTGTAGTTGGCCGGACGCCACTTGGGCAGGCCTGGGCCTTGGTCGATCACAAACGGCGCGTCCAAGATCAGTGTCGACGGCGTAAAGCCTGCATCCAAAGCCGCCATGTAGACGAAAGGTTTAAACGCCGAGCCCGGTTGGCGTTTGGCCTGGGTGGCGCGGTTGAATTCGGACATGTCGTGGCTGAACCCGCCCGACATGGCCAAAACGCGCCCGGTGTGCGGATCCAAGGCCACGATGGCCCCTTGGATTTCCGGAATTTGGCGCAGCGCAAAGGTATTGGGCGGATATGCGATGGTCTCTTGCGCGTTGTCTTTGCCTTGGGTGTACGTCAACACAGGCTCGACCGCGATGACGTCGCCGACCTGTAAGACATCGCCAGGCTTGCGCACCACAGGCCCGCGTTTTTCACCCTTGAGCCACGCGCGGCCCCATTTGAGTTCGCGCAACGGCACGGTGGCTTGGCCGGTTCCTTTGACAAGAATGGTGGCGGCTTCGTCGTCCAACGCTTTGACGACGGCCAGCTTCCATTCGCCTAAGCCCTTGGGCGGTTCCATCTGGTTAATCGTCGCAACAAAGTCCACATCGCCTTCGATGCGGCTGAGCGGCCCACGCCAACCGTGACGGCGGTCGTAAGCGATCAAGCCGTCGTGCAAGGTCTTTTCGGCGATGGCCTGCAAGCGTGGCTCCAACGTGGTGTGCACGCTCATGCCACCGGTATAAAGCCCGTCTTTGCCGTACTTGTCATAAAGCTCGCGACGGACTTCTTCGGCGAAATAAGGGGCATTGAAGTATTCGGTTTCGGCGCGGTTCACCACGTCCAGAGGCTGGCGCTTGGCGCGGCTGGCTTCGGCGGCGGTGATGTAGCCGTCTTCGGTCATGCGACCGATTACCCAGTTGCGGCGGATAATGGCGGCGTCGCGCTTGCGCACCGGGTGGTAGTTGGTCGGCGCTTTCAACAGCGCGGCCAAATAGGCAGACTCCGCAATGGTCAGTTCGTCCAAAGACTTATTGAAGTAATTCAGCGCCGCAGCGGCGATACCGTAGCCCCGGCCCAAATAGACTTCGTTGAGATACAATTCCAAAATCCGGTCTTTGGTGAACGCGCGCTCAATCCGAAACGCCAAGATGGCTTCTTTGATTTTGCGTTCATACGACACTTCGTTAGTGAGCAAGAAGTTTTTGGCGACCTGTTGCGTGATGGTACTGGCGCCGACAGGACGACGGCCAGAGCCATAGTTTTTGATGTTGGTCAAAACCGCACGCGTGAGACCCAACGGGTCGATACCGGGATGTTCGTAAAAGTGTTTGTCTTCCGCCGCCAAGACCGCATGGATCACGCGGCGCGGCATGGCGCGTACAGGCACGAACACGCGCTTTTCTGTGGCGTATTCGGCCAACAAACGCCCATCGCCCGCATGCACGCGGGTCATCACCGGCGGCTCATAGTGCGCCAGTTGTTTGTAATCGGGCAGGCCCTGGCCGAAATGCCAAAAAACATAGACACCGGCCCCGGCAGCGGCAAAGCCACCGAACAGGACCAATCCCAACAAGACCAAAATGATTTTCAATAAACGCTTCATAGGACTACAAGCTACGCAATTCCAGGCGCGACCTCAATAGCCGCCAATTGTGTCTCATATATGACAGTATATTAGAGCCTTAGGTGAAAATTTAGTGGATGCGCGCTTCCTGCGTGCCTTTGAAATGCTTGTCGATGCCGCGCACAATGGCTTCGGCCATCTTTTGGCGGTACGTCTTGCTTTTCAAATTGCGCTCGTCTTGGCGGTTCGACAAGAAGCCCATTTCTATAAGGATAGACGGCATGTCCGGAGCCTTGAGCACGGCAAACCCGGCAAACCGGTGCGTGTTGCGCAAAAGCTTGACCTCGGAGCGCATGGACGTGACCAACGATTGGGCGAAACGCGCCGATTGGTTCATGGTTTCGCGCTGGGCCAAGTCCAATAAGATATTGGTGACGTCTTTGCTTTCAGTCGACAGATCAATACCCGCGATCAAATCGGCTTTGTTTTCCTTGGCAGCCAGTTTCGCGGCCTCTTTATCCGAGGCACGCTCAGACAAGGTATAAACCGACATCCCGCGCGTGCGTTTGTTTTTCACCGCATCGGCATGGATAGAAATGAACAAATCCGCCTTTGCCCGGCGTGCAATGCGGACCCGATCGCGCAAACGCAGGAAAATATCGCGCGTCCGCGTCAGCTTGGCGTCAAAACGCCCCGTTGCGTTTAATGTGCGCGCCAACTGTTTGGCCATGGCCAAGGTGATGTGCTTTTCATAGGTCTTCGCCGTGCCGATAGTACCCGGGTCCACACCGCCGTGACCGGCGTCAATCACGATAACACGCTTGCCCGGCGCTGATGGACGGCGCGGCGGCAACGACGGGTTGGTGCTTTGCGGCGGTGCGGGAACGGCCGCAGGGGTGGCTTTCACCTCCGGAGCCTTCGGCGGGCTCACTTTTGCGACCAATTCGTCCAAGCTTTTGCGGGCTTTGGCGCGTTGAGCAGCTAAACGTTCCAGAAATTGCGTTTCCGAAGTCGGAGCCAAATCCATCACCAAGCGCCAGTTTTTGTTGGCACCGGGTTTCAGCACGAAGCTCTGTTGAACATTGACCGGACCTTTGACGTCCAACACCATGCGCGACGTGCCCGGTGTGAACAGGCCATAGCGCATGCGGCTCAAGACACCCTTGTTTTCGGGAACCGTCTTGTTGCCCAACTGCCAGTCAACTTCTGGTAGGTTGAGAACCACACGGTAGGGATCGGGCAGTGTGAAGACTTCAAACTTCACCTCGCGGCTCAAATCCAAAACGATCCGGGTTTGCTTGGCGTGCTGGCCGACGCGCACATCGGACACCACGGTTTGGGCCTTGTTCGGCGCGTCGAGCGCAGAGGCGGACAAACCCGCCACAGCCAACACGCAGCCCACCAATACCCCGCCCCAAATCTTCAGAACTGAGTGTCGAGTGGTCGAGCGTGTCAATTTACGCGAAAAAAAGGCCATAAAGGTCAAGCCCGGCTCCTGGTGGTCATGCGGCACAATCATCGGACATTTTAACGATTAAACACCCTTTGCGCCTTAAAAACATGCATCGCGCCCTGCGAACAATCCAAGATTGTTCAGGGCGTCAAAACAGATAGATCATTTATCTGATTGTGAAATCAATTTACTACCGTTATCTTAACCTCAGCCAATAATCTGAGGGGAGAGTCTCGATTTTTTATCGAATCCCTGAACCTATTGGTTTTAAACAAGTTTTCTGCAGGCGCGGAAAGCGGATGGCGGTGAACACAGCCTTAGGCGTAGCTGGCACAAACGGATAAATCCGTTCAGTTGGTGAAACCCACTCAAGAATTTGCTGTTTCACCGCCGTGTGGTTCCGCCATGTAAGCCCAGGGCTAAGCCCGGCATTGGTTAAAGGAATACCCCCGCAAAACCGCGCTTGCGTATTGAGTGAAGGTTTCAACCCTATGCTTGCCAAAAGCGCGCAAGCCGCACTGACAATTGTAACCGATGTCCTGGGGACAACGGCCAATTTTGTGCGCGCGCACGGCAGCTACAAGAACTGTGTATCCCCGACCCCGTTTGCCTTGACAGACGCCGATCCCGGATGCGCACGGAGTTCCCAATTCCATGACCAAACGCATGCTAATCGATGCGGCCCACCCGGAAGAAACGCGGGTCGCACTCGTTGATGGACATCAACTTGAAGATTTCGACGTCGAAGTTTCGTCCCGCCGCCAACTTAAAGGCAACATCTACCTCGCCAAAGTCGTCCGTGTGGAGCCCTCGCTTCAAGCGGCTTTTGTAGACTATGGCGGAAACCGTCACGGTTTCTTGGCGTTTAGCGAAATCCACCCCGATTATTACCAAATCCCGGTCGAAGACCGCTCTGGCGAAGAGCTCGAAGACGAGGCAAACATCATTGATGTCGAGCCCGAAGAGGTCGTCGTCGAAGCTGAGGCCTCTGAAGACGTTACAGAAGAAACGTCTGAAGACGCTGGTGAAGATAGCACCGACGACGAAGAAAAACCCGACGGCGAAATCGCTGCCGACATTGCTCCTGAACCGTTTGTCCCCGAAGACGCCCCTGAAGAAGAGGCTGCTGAAGACGCTGCAAGCGAAGAAGAAGCTCCGGCTGAAGAAGCATCGGCTGAAGACGCTGCAGCTGAGGCCTCTGAAGAGGCTCCGGCGGAACAAGCCCGCGAAGACGCTCCCCAAGACGCTGAAGACGAAGACGTCGAAACCGTCGGCGGTGATGAAAGCGACGAGGTCGAAGAGACCAAAACCCGCCGCCACAACCACAAAAACTACAAAATCCAAGAAGTCATCAAGCGCCGTCAGGTCTTGTTGGTCCAAGTCGTCAAGGAAGAGCGCGGCAACAAGGGTGCAGCGCTCACCACCTATATTTCCTTGGCGGGCCGCTATTGCGTGCTGATGCCGAACACGTCTCGCGGTGGCGGGATTTCGCGCAAAATCACCAACTCGGCCGACCGCAAATCCTTGAAAGCCATTTTGTCGAGCTTGGACATTCCGCCGGGCATGGCCGTCATTCTGCGCACCGCAGGGATTGGCCGGACCAAGGCTGAAATCAAGCGCGATTTTGAATACCTGATCCGTTTGTGGAAGAACGTGCGCGATTTGACGCTGCAATCCACGGCGCCGACCCTGGTCCATGAAGAAGGCGATATTGTGCGCCGATCGATCCGCGATCTATACACCCGCGACATTGACGACATTCAAGTCGAAGGCGAAGGCGCATACAAAGCCGCCAAAGAATTCATGAAGCTGTTAATCCCCAGCCACGCGCGCAAGGTCAAACAGTACAAAGATGTTTCCGCACCGCTGTTTCGCAGCGCCGGTGTCGAAAACCAACTCGATGCCATCCACAACCCGGTGGTGAACCTGCCGTCCGGCGGTTACTTGGTGATCAACCCGACCGAAGCTTTGGTGTCCATCGACGTCAACTCCGGCCGCTCCACCAAAGAACGCAACATCGAAGAAACCGCGGTGAAAACCAACTTGGAAGCTGCCGACGAAGTGGCGCGCCAGTTGCGCCTGCGCGACTTGGCCGGCTTGGTGGTCATCGATTTCATCGACATGGACATCAACCGCAACAATTCGCAAGTTGAGCGGCGCATGAAAGAAGCGCTGAAGCATGACCGTGCGCGCATCCAAGTGGGCCGCATCAGCCCGTTTGGCTTGTTGGAAATGTCGCGCCAGCGCCTGCGTCCGAGCTTGATCGAAACCTCTTCCGAGCCCTGCCCGCATTGTGGCGGCACCGGCATTCGCCGCTCCACCGAAAGCACCGCTTTGGTGGTTTTGCGCGCCATTGACGAAGAAGGTGCGAACCGCCGCGCGTCCGAACTGACCGTTCACGTGCCGACGTCGGTTGCGCTCTATATCTTGAACCACAAACGCGACGCCTTGGCCGAATTGGAAGCCAAGTACGACATGCGTGTAATCATGGCCAGCGATGATTCGCTCATCCCGCCGGACCTGCGCTTGGAACGCACCAAAAATCTCGGCGGAGAAACCATTTCCGAAATGGTTGCCACCGTACGTCCCGAAGGCAACGAAGACAGCACCCGTCGCCGCCGTCGCCGTCGCCGGGGCCGCAAACGCGGTGACGAGGGTGAAAACACCGAAATGCAAGACACCGTCGAAACCAAAGACAACACGAACGGTGATGAAGACGGTGAAGACGGCAAAGGCCGCCGCCGCCGTCGCTCGCGCCGGGGTGGACGCCGTCGCCGTCGCACTGGTGAAGGCGCAGAAGAGGCCACGGAAAACTTAGAATCCGGCGAGTCTGAAGAAAGCGAAGCCGCGTCCGAAGACGGTGAAACGCGTGAGGGTGAAGAAAAACCCAAACGCCGCCGCCGCTCACGCCGCCGCAAACCCGCTGACGCCGAAGACGGTGCAGAAACCAAAGAAGCCTCCAGCGAAGACGCTGAAGGTGAAGACGGCGAAGAAAAGCCCAAACGTCGTCGCCGTTCGCGCCGTCGCCCCAAATCGTCCGACACCGGCGATGAAGCCAAAGCGGCAGAGGCCGCCGAAAGCTCTGAAAGCTCTGAAGACACGTCTGGCGCTGATGAAGGCGAAGAAAAGCCCAAACGCCGCCGCACCCGTTCGCGTCGCAAAAAAGCCGACGAGGGTACGGAGGAAGCCCCGAAAGAAGCGGCAGCTGAGGCGGCTGCTGAACCCAAGGTGGAAACGCCTAAGGTTGAGGCTCCGGCTGAAGAGCCCAAAGCCCCCGTGACAGGTGTTGAAACCGTCGTCGTGGGTGAAGTGGAAGACAAACCCAAACGCAAGGGCTGGTGGAACTTAGGCTAACAGCCACTGCACTTTAATTACTGAAACGGGGGCCAACGCGTTGTGCGTCGGCCCCCGTTTTGTCTAAGCTGTCTTCCGCCGCGTTTCGAAAGAGGGATTTGAAGCCCATGGGTGTTACCACAACCAAAACCACGCCACATAAAAAGCTCCGCATTGGTGGCGCAATTGCCCTTGCTCTTGTGGGACTCGTTGTCCTCACATTGATGATTGCCGCGCCCATCACGGCCAAGCTTGCAGGTGATGAATTGAAGGCCATGGGCTTTCAGCCGAAGGGGTTAGAGACCTTGGAGGTGGATTGGTGGAACCAACATGTTCGCCTGGGCCCCGTGTCTCTGGCACGCGAAAACGAACCGCCTCTCGGCATGGAACGGCTGGTGTTGCACTACGACCTGGGCGCCTTGTGGGACCGGCGCATCTTGGTCCACCGCATCGAAATCGAAGGCATTGAGCTCAGCGTTGTCCGTGAGGCAAACGGCGCCATCCGGCTCAACGACGTAGTTTTACCGATGGCCGCCAAAACGCCAACACCAGTACCTGAGCCAACGCAGTCCAAGCCTTGGCTTCCCGGCCTCAATCAATTGACACTCGCCAACAGCCGCATCGACTTTGTTGATGAAGCCGCAGGTGTGAACGCTTCTGTCCAATTGGAACAGGTGAGCTTAGAGAACTTTTTCGGCTGGCAACCGGACCAATCCGGGCGCTATGACATTGCCGCGAACATTAACGACATGGATTTAAAGGTCAGTGGCACGGCAAAACCGTTCGCAAGCGCGTTGGCGGCAAATAGCAAGGGCCGTTTGTCCGGAATTTCCCTCAAGCGGCTCGCATCCCTGGTGAAACTGCCCGAATTCGGCCCCCTGGAAGCAGGCGGCGCATTGGTCTGGGAACTGCAGCTGGATTTAGACGCGGACATGGCTGTGCGCGTTCAAAGTGACGTGCGCTTAGAAGGGGTTGAGGCGAACGTCGGCGACGGCGGAGCTGTCGCAAAAATCAGTGCCCTGGCGCTTGAGAACGTGAACGTAGCCCTTGACGACAAAAATGGGTTGGATGTGCAGATCGCGCGCATCGGCGGTGAAGGCTTAGAGCTGAACGTCACCGAAAAGATTGCAACGCTTGAAATGCCCCAATCCGCACAAGAGCCGGCCTCGCAACAAGACGAAGAGGCCAAACCCTTCCGTTTCCGTGTTGACCGTGTCGAGTTGGACAACGCTAGCCAGATCACCTATGGCGATGGATCCCTAACCCCACCGTTCAAAGTTCAGTTTGATTTTGAAACCTTGTCCATTGAAAACATCGCCAGCGACAATCCCGACCAGCCCACCACGGTCGCGCTGCAGGGAAAAATCAACCAGTTCGCCCCTGTGGCCGTTACTGGCTGGGTCAAACCCTTAGCCGAACAACTGTCATTTGACGTCAACAGTTCGCTAAAAACGTTGGAGCTGCCCGCGTTTTCATCCTTTGCGGCCAAATCCGTCGGCATGCACTTAGACGGCGGGCGCTTGGCCGTTGACGGAGCGGGCAAAGTCGTCGGCGGGCAACTTGATGCCAAAGTGGATATCGGTCTGGACAAGCTCACCTTCACGCCCTTGTCCGATGAGGATCGCCAGAAATTATCCGACACCGTCGGCATGCCCGTAGAGACCGTCATCGGTCTGTTGGAAGACGGCGATGGGCATATCGGCATCACCCTGCCCGTCACGGGGGACATGGACAAACCGGAATTTGATCTCAGCAACGCCATCAACCAAGCGGTGGGCGGCGCCGTGAAGGCTGCCGCAGGTGGAATCTTCAAGGTTTTGTTCCCACCGGCGGCTCTGATCTCGCTCATTGCCGAAGCGGAAGACGGCAGCGTCAACTTTAAGCCCGCAGTCTTCCCTGCCGGACAAGACACTTTGGCCGCAGCCACCAAAACCCACGCCGATCAGTTGGCCTTGGTGCTGAAAGAGCGTCCCAAGCTGGGCATTCGCATGTGCGGTCGCACGACCGGTGCCGACCAAGCGGCCCTCACCGCTCAAGCTTACGCTGACGCCTTGGCTCAAAAAGTCGAACAGGCGGCCAAGGCTGATCCACAAGCAACGACGCCTCAAACGCCCCCTGTTGAACACAAACCGCAGTTGAGCGCAGACGAAAAACAATCCGTGGACAAACAGGTTCTCGCCAAGCTTGAAGAAATGGCTGTGAGCCGGGCGCGCATGACCAAACAATACCTCATCGACCAACACGCCATTGACGCCGGTCGTTTGGCGGAATGCCGCAGCTTCTTTGATGCCAAGGACACACAAGCCCCCCGGGTGGACGTCACGTTCTGATCTGCGCTGAACCGCATTCTTGATCGAATGGTGCTCAATTCAACGTGAATAGCCCTTTGCCTCACCCGCCCGTTACTACAAGCTACACACTTAATTTGTAGTTTATCATCATTCCAAGGTGAAAATACGAGATGTTTGCGCCACCATCATCTTCCTCTGGGCCCAAGCCTGCGCTGTCGCCAATCCTCATCGGCGGCTTGGTTGCACGCCCCCTGCCCCCGTCCATTTTACAGCCTGCATTAACCGCTGCTATGGCGACGTTGAACAGCCGACATCCGGGCTTGTTCGAGCGGCTGTCGGATTTGAAGACCCCAGTTTATCTGATCGATCCGGTCGACTTACCACTGGTTTTTATCCTCAACGCCAATGCCGACAAGCCCACGTTAACGGCCAAGCGCACGCCGGACGGCACCGATACCGTCGCCACCGTGCGCGGTCCGTTATTGAAGCTGCTGGAGCTTTTGGAAGGCCGCACAGACGGCGATGCCCTGTTCTTTTCACGCGACTTGGTTATCGAGGGTGACACCGAAGCCGTGGTGGCGTTGCGCAATGCCGTGGACGGCACGGAAATCGATTTGTTAAACGAAGTGGCGGGTGGCTTTGGCCCCCTCTCCGCCCCCGTGCGCGGACTGCCGCAGCGCTGGGGGTGGATTGCGTGATCTTGGCCGACATTGGGCTGTGTCATTATGCAGCTGAAAAACACCCGGACCTGCGCCGCCACCTGTCTGTACAGGCGTCTGCCTCTAACCCAGATTCCATCAACTTTTATGTGGACGCGTTTGGGGTGAAGCGTGTGGTGCTTCCGCGCGTGTTGAGCGTTCAAGAAATCACTGCGCTCAATCAAAAGATCGATGTGGAAACCGAAGTCTTTGTCTTCGGCGGCCTGTGTGTCATGGCTGAAGGGCGCTGTCAGCTGTCGTCTTATGCTACGGGTGAATCCCCGAATATCAATGGTGTGTGTTCCCCCGCCGCCGAAATGCTGCCCGAGCTGATGGAAGCGGGCGTCACGGCTTTGAAGATCGAAGGCCGCCAACGCGGTCGTGCCTATGTGGGGCAAGTGGTTTCCGCCTTCCGCCAAGCGGTCGACGCGGTTAAGGCCGGACAGGCGGCCCCTCCGCTAAACCTGCAAAACATCACCGAGGGACAAGCTAAAACCTCCGGCGCTTATGACAAGACTTGGCGTTGAGATTTCAAATGAACGATATGTCTGCAAAACTCACTTTAGGTCCGGTCCTATTCAACTGGCAGGCCGGCGTGTGGCGCGATTTTTATTTCCGCATGGCCGACGAAGCCGATGTCGATACCGTCTATGTGGGTGAAGCCGTGTGTTCCAAACGCGCGCCGTTCTACACCCAACACATTCCCGACATCATAGAGCGTCTGCAAGCGGCGGGCAAAGAGGTGGTGCTGTCCACCTTGGCCTTGATCATGAACACGCGCGAAATGAACGATCTGCGCGCCTTAGCCGAAGACAATGACGAACTCATGATCGAAGCCAACGACGTCGCGGCGTGTGCTTTGCTAAACGGCACGCCACACGTCATCGGGCCGTTCGTCAACGTCTACAACGAAGGCACGCTGAATTACTTTGCCGAGCGCGGTGCCAAGCGCCTGTGCTTGCCCGTGGAACTGGGACGCGATGCCATCCGCGCCATGACCGCTAGCAATGCCGCTGAGATCGAAGCCTTCGTCTTTGGACGCTTACCGTTAGCCATTTCCGCGCGTTGTTATCACGCCCGCCACCACGGCCTGCACAAAGACAGCTGCCAGTTCATCTGCGAAAAAGACCCGGACGGGTTGGAATTAGACACCATCGACAACGAAAGTTTCCTGGCCGTGAACGGCGTGCAGACCATGTCGTACAGCTACCAGAACCTCTCAGCCGAATTGGCAGAGATGAAGGACTTAGGCGTTACCCATTTCCGCCTATCACCGCACACCTGTGACATGGTGGCCGTGGCAAAGGTCTATCGCAACCTGCTGAACGGTACGCTCGACGCCGAAGCCGGAGATGAAGAACTGAGCGCACTTTCGGGCGACGTGGCCTTTTCCAACGGCTACTACCACGGCGCTGCCGGTGTGAACTTCGTCGATTAAAGTGTCTGCCTGAAGACTTTCAAACGCTTCGCCGCTTCGGCCATGTCCTCGGTCGAGCCTGCAAACGAAAAACGCAAGTACTGATGCCCCCGCGTGGGATCGAAGTCGACGCCCGGTGTTACCGCCACCCCTGTTTCGGCCAAAATTTTCTGACAAAACGACAAGCTGTCATCGGTCAGGTGTGATACGTCCGCATAGACATAAAACGCGCCTTGGGCATGACTGAGTTTGTCGAAGCCCGCTTTGGGCAGTTCTTCCAACAACAAATCGCGATTGGTTTTGTAGCGTGCCACATTGGCGTCCAACTCATCAAAACTGTTGAACGCTTCCACGGCGGCCATTTGAGATAACGTTGGCGCAGAGATAAACAGGTTCTGTGCCAAACATTCGATGGAGCGGGACAAGCTTTCGGGAAACACCAACCAGCCCAAACGCCACCCGGTCATAGAGTAGTATTTGGAAAAGCTGTTGACCACAAAACAATCTTCGTCGAATTCGGCCATGGTGTGGGCCGGGTCTTCAAACGTGATGCCATGATAAATTTCGTCGGACACCAAACGAATGCCGTTTTCACCACAATACGCAGCTAAGGCTTCCAATCCGTCGCGGGGGATCATTGTACCCGTGGGGTTGGATGGTGAAGCGATAATCAAGCCGTCCAGATGACCCGCAACCTCGGCCAACAATTTTGGTGTCGGCTGATAATCGGTCTCGGGCCCGGTCAAGATGTCGACGACTTCAATGTCCAGCGCTTGCAAGATGTTGCGATAAGCCGGGTATCCTGGGCTCACCAATGCAACGCGATCACCTGCGTCAAACGCCGCTAAGAAAGCGAGGATGAACCCGCCGCTTGACCCCGTCGTGACGGCGATGCGGGACGGGTCGATAGTGACACCATAACTGTCTTGATAATGCTGAGCGATGCAGTCTTTAAGCGGCGGCACGCCGAACGCATCGGTGTAGCCCAACAACTCGTCATCCAGCGCGGCCTTCGCAGCTTCTAAGACTTTCTTCGGGCCCGGTGTGGACGGCTGGCCCACTTCCATATGAAGCACGTCGCCGCCTTCGGCCTGTTTGGCGTTGGCGGCACGCATGACGTCCATGACGATGAAAGGCGAGATTGCGCCCCGTTTCGCAGCCTTTAAGCTCAATTCATCGTCCCCGCCGCCAAGCCAGCCCCGCGCGGGTCGGCTTTCATCTGACAGGTGGCGGGCTTCGTCGGCAACCCACCGCCACAATAGAGCATGTTCACTTGCCCCAAAACCGGTGTGGCCGCGGTGCGATGGCCCAGGGTGGACAAGTGCGCTTTGGCGCTTTCGTCCAGACCTGCCTCAAAATAGGTCACATCCGGATCGCCCCCATTATGAATGCGCGGTGCCGCGATGGCATCGCTGACGCTCATCTCGCCTTCGACAACATTTAAGATCGTACTGGCCAAAACGGAAGGCGCAACCGCACCGCCGTTGGCGCTCGCAGCCATACGAAACTCATTGGAATTTTCATTGACGATCAACATTGGCGCCAAGCCCGTCGGTCCGCGCCCACCCGCACCCGGAGCCGCCGCCAACACGACACCGGTGCCCGGAACCACGCGTCCCGTGCCGAAACTGGAATTCATAGTCACCGCACACGCCACCGCATTGCCTTCTGGGTCCGCCGCCAAAAAGCTGGTGGTTGCCGGCGTTTCATGGCGGTTTCGCGGTGCTGGCAGAAAACGAGACGCCGCCGTTTTGCCCTGGACGTTGAGCCCGTCTGACAGCTTTTCGTAGCGTGTGGCATGGCTTAAAGCCTCAGCAGACTTGGTGCCTGCACCTCGGCTATTGAGCCACGTTTCACGATCGGCAAAGGCATGAACGCCAGCTTCGCCAATGAAGTGAGCACGCTGGGACACATCAGCGCCATCATAGTCGCCTTGCTCTAACAACATGGCCAACATGGCCGCTGTCTGGGTGGATGCCGCTGCCGGTGGTGGGGCAAAGTGCGCCACTTCGAAACCGACTTTGACCTTCACCGTATCACGCACTTGCGGCTTGTAGGCGCGCAATGCTTCCACGTTGAGCGATCCCCCGACCGCGGTCACACCCTCAACAAAAATTTTGGCAAACGGTCCGGTATAGAACGGTCCAACACCGCGTGCGCGCAATCGGCCCAAGGTCGCGGCCAGCTCCAACTGTTCAAGGGTTTCACCTTCCGTCAGAACCTTACCGGTCCGCTTGGAGGCAAAAATGGCGCGCGCGTTCGGGTCGCGCAACAAAGCCTGTCCAATGGCATTCAAATCCCGTGCAAAAGCACGCGAAACCGGATGACCGAAGCGCGCCAGCTTTTCAGCCGGAGCAACCACCTGGGCCCACAACAAACGGCCATAGCGCGCTTGCATGGCAAAAATGCCACGCGCATTGGACGGAATGGCACTGGGCCGGTCTGCGCTTGGCGGGATGGTTTTGGGGGCTTGGGCCGTGAAGTCCACAACATCGGTTTCGCCTTTAGCTTGATCAAACGCCACGCACACCCCGCCACCGCCAAGACCAGCGCGCGACGGCAACGTCACGGCCAAGGTGAAATACATCGCCGCCGCCGCATCCCCGGCAGAGCCGCCAGAAGACAGGATATCACGCCCCACCAACGCAGCACGCGGCTCGTCAGCGACAACGCCGCCCAAAAAGCCTTCGACATAGCCGACAGAGCCTTTGGCCAGCTTTTCTTCGCCACTGCTGCACGCCGCAACACCAAGCGCCAAAACAAGAGACGAAATTTGACGTGCAAAGCGGGTGGTTTTACGCTCTGATACGCTTACATGTGTCGGCAAGGGTCCACTTTCGCCAGATTTTTCTTTCAAACAGGTTTTACGGCTAAACACTTTCCATATGTCCTCTATGTTTCCCCGACTTACGGCTTGGTCTTCGGCGTTCAGAATGCGCCGTATGTATCGTTTGCCGTTGGTCGCCCTGATAATTTCGTTAGGCTGGATGATGCCCAACTCTGGGGCCTTAGCGCAAGGGGGACTTGCAATTATTCGCGATGCCGAGATTGAAGGCATTTTGCGGGCCTACACCACACCTTTGTTCGAAGCCGCAGGCATCCCCCCAAAATCCGTTAAAATCCGCTTGATCAACCGCAATTCACTCAACGCATTTGTTGCGGGCGGGCGCAATATCTTTGTCCACACCGGCCTTTTGACGGCCAGTAAAGGCCCCGATGCCGTGATTGGCGTCTTAGCTCACGAAATCGGCCACATCGAAGGTGGACACTTGGTGCGCACCCGCGCCGCCATTAAAGAAGCCGGCACCATGCAGGTTCTCGGCACGCTTTTGGGTGTGATTGCCGCCGTTGGCACAAAAAACTCGGAGGCGGGACAAGCCATTATCTTAGGTTCTCAGTCGGCAGCCACCAACACATTCATGAAGTATTCACGCACGCAAGAATCCGCCGCCGACCAAGCCGCCATGCGCTTGATGGATGAGACGGAGCGATCTTCGAAAGGACTGGAAAGTTTCTTGAGCCAATTGGGTGAGCAAGAAGTCCTGACGCGCCGTCTCCAAGACCCTTATGCCCAAACGCACCCGCTCAGCCGGGACCGCATCCAAACATTGCGCAATCACATCACCAGCTCACCTTACAGCAAGCGCGCCCCCACCGAAGATGAGTTACTGTCCCACGCCATTGTGGTGGCCAAGATCAAGGCGTTCTTTAACCCCTTTCGCAACACCCTGCGCGCTTATCCGGAAAGCGATACCAGCTTTCCCGCCCGCTATGCCCGCACCATTGCCTATTACCGCGACGCGCAAATCGATAAAGCCTTGCCGATGATCAACCAGTTGATTGCGGAAATGCCGAAAAACCCGTTTTTGCGTGAGCTCAAGGGACAAATGCTGTTTGAGTTCGCCCGCGCCGACGAAGCTTTAGAGGCCTACACCCAGGCCGTTCAACTGGCCCCGGACGAACCGTTAATCATCATGGAACTGGCGCGCGTTGAGTTGGAAGTCGGCACACCGGACATGCTCGACAAGGCGATCGGCCACTACAAAGCTGTTCATCGCTTAGGCGGCGCCAACGGCTTTACCTGGAAACAGTTGGGGATTGCCTTTGGGCGCAAAGGCGATATGACCATGAGTTCCCTGGCTTTGGCAGAATCCGAACTGCGCACTGGACAAATCCAAAACGCGGAATATCATGCCAACCGGGCTTTGGATGGGCTTAAAGTCGGCTCACCTGAACATTTACAAGCCCAAGATATCCTCGAAGCCATAAAGACCGTGAAATCTCGCCGGAAATGACGCCACACGCCAAATCCTTTGTTTGGGCCGCTTTGGCGGCATCGCTCGCTGTTTTGTCCGCGTGCAGCCACACCTCAAAACCTGCACCCCGCCAACCGTCTCCGGAAGGCTATCTTGATATCATGAGCGGCTATCGCCCGATGAACCTCAACGCGCCCCCCGGCGATTGGGTCATCATTGGACGCGAAGATGCCGGCGTGAAGGCGCTCAGTATGATTAATTTGGGCGGAGTCCACACCTTAGAACTGCGCAGCGCCCGAAATCCGTTGATCGCCGTGCGTCAAGTCAACGCCATGATGTTGGCGACCCCCTTTTTGGGATGGTCGTGGAACGTGTCGAACCACGGTGAAGGCATTCACCCGGTGCGTCTGATTATCGGTTTCAAAGGCGGTGTCAGCCCAGACGACGAAACCTCGAGCCGCTCCAAAGGGCTGCCGTTGCATGACCGCGCCATCGCTTTGGTCTGGGGGGACACGGCCTTGCGCCGGGGTGCGTTCAGCCTGCCCCCGACCGAGCGCCCCTTCGAAGCCCCGGTTTACACCGTTCGGGGCGGGCGTGAGAACACCCGCCAATGGTGGTCCGAAGCCGTCGATCTCTCCGACCTTTACAAACAGGCGTGGCCCCAAGACAACCACCGCCGGGTGCGCATTGCCTTCATCGGTCTTGCCGCCGCGGCGACCCCGGCCCCTGTGCGCGGGCGCGTCACCGAAATTACTCTGACACATTGAGGCCATGTTTATCCTTAAACTGGTCTCATTCGAATTCATCTCAAATAGCGAGACTTAGCATGATGTCACCTTGGAAGACCTTTTTAATCGCCGGTATGTTCGCCATCACCTCCCCCTTGATGGCCCAAGCTGACAATGCGCTCAATGACGCGCAAAAAAGCGAAGTCGAACAGTTGGTGCGTGACTACATCCTCAAAAACCCTGAGATCGTGCGCGAAGCCATTCTTGAACTGCAGCGCCGCGAAGAAGTCGCAAAGCTCCAAGCCCAAGAACAAATGCTCAAAAAGATGCAGGCCGATCTCACGTCCAGCCCGCTTGACCCGGTTATGGGCAATCCGGATGGCGATGTGACTGTGGTCGAGTTCTTCGATTACCGCTGCGGCTACTGCAAACGGGTGTTGGATGCGGTACAAACGCTTTTGAAAGAAGACGGAAATATCCGCTATGTGCTTAAAGAATTCCCGGTCTTAGGCCCGGAAAGCGTCTATGCCTCCCAAGTCGCCATGGCGGTGTGGTTGCATCAACAAGACAAATACCAAGACCTGCATGTTGCCCTGCTGTCGTCACGCGGCGCGCTGAACAAGGCTAAGGTTCTGGACATTGCCGAAGAGGTGGGTGTGGATGTCGATGCTTTGAAAACCCAGTTGAAAGACCCGCAAATCGCAAAAACCATGCAAGCCACCCGCGCCCAGGCGAAAGCCTTGGACATCAACGGCACGCCCGGTTTCATCATTGGCGAACACATCGCGCCGGGCGCCATTCCCTTAGAAGCTATGAAAGAAATGGTCGCGCTTGCCCGCAAAAAGTAAGCGATGGGGTTTTAGGAGCATTCCGGTGCGGGAAGCGTTTCGAACTTCGACAACCCCATTTCGACACTAAAATCGCCGTAATCCAAGACCCAGCGGACCGGCACGCCATTGTCTAAGTAATCGGCTTCGATTTCGTACATGGGGATACTGGCTTGGTCTTCGGGGTTGAAATAAGCTAGGCGGAAGTTCCATCCGGGACGCGTCAGCGCCGTGTCGGACAGGCTTTTCGTAAAGCTTTCAGCCAGGGAAGACAAAGGGCTGACAAAGGTCACCAAGAGCTTCGCGCCTTCAACATCGGTGCCTTCAAACACATAGTTTTGAAATTGCATCACGCCCTTTTGGGCCTGATTGATAATGTGATCGGTGTGCACCATGGGAAACAGCGTGCCCTTGGGCAAGTCAAAGCGCAATGACTGGGGCTTGGAAAATTCGGCAGCACCGGCTTCGCCTTGTTTTTTTGCGCCGCCCAAAATGGTCGCGTCCGCATCTTCGCCCATCACCGAAAAGCGATATTGCGTGCCGTCTTGGGATTCCCAGGCGGAAAAGTTTAAAGGCTGGGGCAGCACGTCGCCTTCGCTGGTTTGCAAAAACATCGCCCCGGTTTGGTTGATAATCCAAGAATCGCAGTTTTCTTTTGTACCATACGCAATTTGGCCGCTGGCTGCCGTAACGGCAGAGCCACTGCGTGCTTCGGACAGGCGCACATCATAAATGGCGCGATAGGACACCAAATTGGCCGCCTCGGCAGAACCGGCTGATCCCGCCAGAAGGGCTGCTGTTAAAGCAGCGTTTTTGGCCCATTTGTGAAAGCGCATGGCTCAAATCCCGTTCATTCGTTCGTTCATCATTTAACTTACGCGTGCCAAGACCCTTTCGCCAGTGCTTTGCACCCAATCATATGATGCATTGCACAATCGGCGTCTGTCCCCTACTCTATGCTTCTGAAAACAAAGGCAGCCCAACCCAGGAGAGCCCCATGCAGGTTACCATTAACGTTGAATGCACCCCCGAAGAAGCCCGCACCTTCTTTGGCCTGCCCGATGTCAAACCCGTGCAAGAAGCCATGATGGCAGAAATGCAAAAGCGCATGGAAGCCGGGATGTCGTCTATGGACGCTGAGAACTTGATGAAAATGTGGATGCCGGGCGGCGCAACAGGCTCCGTCCCCGGCTTTGAGCAGTTTCAAAAGCTGTTTTGGGATTCCATGAATATGGCTGCTTCTGCTGCACAACCCAAAAAGGGCAAGTGATCACTTGCCCTTTGTTGAGGTCTGATGCCGTCTCTTAGAGTTCCGGAAGAGGCGGAAGATCTTCTTCCAAAATCGTCATCATGAACGTGTAAGACACTTCGCCTTCGTCTTCGTCGCGGTGAAGCACGCCGACGAACTCATCGCCGATGTAAACTTCGACCGGAGCGTTGGTCTTCATCGGTGGCGGGACGGAAATTTGGTTGTTGTTGAAGGCTTTGCGCAGATATTCCTGCAAGCGCGCGATTTCGGCGGTTCTCATGGCAATCTCGTTAATACTGAATTTCAGATGGGTTTAGATTTAGCACAGCCAAATGGGATTCGCCATCGGCCATCTTCAGTTAATGCGGCGCTGGACCGCCCATAACCAATCCGACGGTGATGGTCACCATCAACAACACGCCAAGGCCAACAAATACTCGACTGACAAGGATGAGGGGGTTGGCGGGTTCGATCTCTTGTTCGCGCACGCTGGAACGCAATATGCCCATAAACAAGATGACGAAATAGACATACAGCCACACCAGCCACGCCAAGAGCAAATAACCAAACGCCCCTTCAGGAATGTGGCGCAGCCCCATGATCACAACCAAAAATGCGGCAATTTGGCTAAAACCGCCGACAAAACCCCATAGACCGAACGTGCGGCCCAAGGGAAATTCACCGCGCCACAACGCGATCAGGGAATGGGGATTGGGGGGGTTGGAATTTTCGTCCATCGTATCTTCTTATGCCTCTAATCTTGATGTATATATACGACTAATGAGTGGATAAACAGAACAGAAAAAAGACTTTCATCATGAGCACCGTCCTCATCATAGACGACGACAACGATTTGCGCCGCCTGATCGCGGCTTACCTTGGCAGCGCCTCTCACACCACAGTTGAAGCCACCAACGGCCAAGAAGGCATTGCCCAGGCCAAAGCCTCCCTGCCGGATGTTATCATCTTGGATATCAACATGCCGGTGATGGACGGCACCAAGGTCATCAAAGAATTGCGCACGTTCGAAGGTACCGCAAAGATCCCCGTCATTGCCCTAACCGGCATGACGGACACACAAATGCGCGACGATATGTATGAGCGCGGCGTGGACGCCTACGTCACCAAACCCATCGACTTCCCTGTCTTGTTGGCCAAAGTCGCTCAGCTGGCGTCCTAAAGCGTTTTTAGCTTTTCTTCAAATTCTGGCGTGCCCAGACTGTCAACCAAGGCCAGCAAGCCGTCGCGTTGTTCAGCTGTGATGGAGCCCACGCCCTGATAGCCGTTGAGCCGGTCTTGGTAAAATTCCTGGGTGCGTTTCACCGCATGGCCGAACGACCAGTTGCTTTTGTCCGCCCGTTCTTCCCGGCACGCCAAAAGCTGGCGATGATCGCTGATGACTTCGGCGCGAAACTCATCAAACCAGGTTTGCGGCCGGTCGTTGGGCAAAGATTTGTAAAAACTCATGAGCGATAGTTTGGCGTCAGCCCGGCCGCCCGTCAATCCGTGGACGGATTAAGATTGGAACGTAAACCACTAAAAAGCACACAAACGCCAATGACCACGCCACTCCAGACGCCATGACCAGCTCCAGCGTGTGGGTTTCAAACACCATCACCCCGACCCGCAAGACCCCGGCCAGCGTCACCAAAATATAAGCCAACACCGTCAGCGGTGCAGCCCGCACAGCACGTCCCGTGTGCCCAAGCGACGCCCGGGTCATAATACCCAACGTGAAGGTGCCAATAGCACCGATGGCGAACGCGTGCAGCGCGTCGCTCATCCGAATGAGGCCGAAATCAGCCAGCGCCATAAAAATCAGGCTCGCCATCAGCCACACATAACCCAAGTGCAAAACCCACAAGATCGGATTACCCAAGGTGCGCCAGCCTTGCCACCCGGCAAACCGAACCATATGAGCCACCGCAGCCACCACCGTCAAACCCCCGGCCCATGGCGATTGAACCAACACTTGATCGACCACCAACACCCCCCACGTCAGCCAAAGAACGGCCCGGTCCACGCTGGGGTTTTGGCGGACTTTCACACCTGGGTTTGCGTGACCTAAGTAGCTTGACGTGAAGCTTGGCGTCACGCGCCCGCCCATGACCGTGATCAAAACCAACATGGCGTCCACGCCCAACATCAATCCTTGCTGGGCCAAGTCGAGACCGAAAACTTCATAACCCAGGACACCCAGATGTGTCAGGAGATTGCCCGCAAGCGCCACGACCAAAATGGGAACAAAGACAAACTGACGGCGGTGTTGCGGATCGATGAGCGGGCGAATAACCACAGCCAACAGCATCGCCAAAAACAAAAGGTCCAGAACCGCAACCCATGCATACGGCAGTTGGGCTTGCCCCCAATAGGCCAAACGCCCGACCAGCCAAAGGGCGCTGAGCACCATTAAAATCAGCCCCTTTTGCGCTTTGACTTTGGTCCAGTTGGGCACCACCGTCAAAAAGAATCCCGCAAGTGCGGCTGTCGTGAAGCCAAAAATCATTTCATGCCCATGCCAGACCGACGGTGGCGCATGCAAAGGATAATCCAGGTGTCCGGCAAACAGCCCAACCCAAACAGGCACACTGAGCGCGCCAAACACCCCAGCCAGCAAAAAGAACGGTCGAAAACCATAATTAAAAAGAGCAAACCGGCCTGCAGGTTTTGGCGGTTCAGCAAATGGGTCTTCGATTTGGATGGTGGTTTTGGGCATGGGACGCCTGGGGAGTTTCTCTGTTGGAAAATGTTCGCTCAACCTGAACCCAAAGTGAATAGCCTTTTCAGGCTCGGTTCAGGCGGGCATGTTCATACTGACCTTATTGACAGTCGGTGATGGGCTTTTCCCTCCCTTCCGCAGGTTCATCCCCGGCAAAAGAAAAAGACCGCCCCTTTTTATCACAGGGGCGGTCTTCGTCTTTGATATTAATCAAGCGTCTTAGTCGTCGCCTTGCAGTTCTGCTTCGGCTTGGGCTTCGGCGATTTTTTTACGCACGTCGTCCATGTCCAAAGATTTGATTTGATTGATCAATTCTTCCAAGCCTTCCGCCGGCAAGGCACCAGGTTGGGAGAAGATCAAGATTTGATCGCGAAAGGCCGCCACGGTCGGGATGGACTGAATGCCAAATTGAGCGGCAACCACTTGTTGCTCTTCGGTATCACACTTGGCAAAGGTCACGCCTTCATGCTTGCTAGATGCTTCTTCGAAAATGGGACCGAACATTTTGCACGGGCCGCACCATTCAGCCCAAAAATCGATCAAAACAATGTCGTTGTCTTCGATCGTGCTTTCCAAATTATCGGCGGTCAGGGCGATGGTGGCCATGATATTTCCTTAGACTTGTGGGAACGCATCACGCCATGGCCGGATGCTCACACCGGACCGCTCCAAACATATAAGATTTTGCAAATATAAACAGAACGGCCTGAAAATGCTACCCCCGGGCTGGGGATAACCTTAACCATACAATCAGCTGACATCCGTATAGGTTTTTGCGCCCGCTGCATCAATGTGTTCAATCCCGGTGGTGCCGTCATGTTTGGCATGGTTGGAAATCTCCAACATCATACGACCCGGGGGGAAATGCGCGCTGACTTCGGTGCCCTTGCCGACTTCACTTTCAATCACCATTTTGCCGCCATGCAGCTCAATGAAGTTGCGCGTCAAGTGGAGCCCCAGGCCCGTGCCTTCGTATTCGCGCGCCAAAGAACTATCAACTTGGCCGAAGGGGCTGAGAACCGTCGAAATGTCTTCTTTTGCGATGCCGATGCCGGTGTCTTTAACCGCCAAAATCAAGCCGCTCCGCCCGTCTAACTTTGCTGTAATCGTAACCTGCCCACCGTCGGGGGTGAACTTGACGGAGTTGGACAACAGGTTGATCAACACCTGTTTGATGCGCCGTTCATCGCCATGCATCATGGGCAAGTTGGGATCGATGTCTGTTTCGATTTTCAGATTTTTCTTTATCGCTCGTTCGTTCACCAAACGCAGACAGGACTCGGTTGCTTTATCGATGCTGATTTCTTCTTCGCGAAGTTCAAACTTACCTGCTTCAATGGCGGAAACATCCAAAATGTCGTTGATCAAATTCAAAAGATGCACGCCGGAATCTTTGATATGACAGGCATAGTCCAAATACGTGTCTGAACCAACTTCACCGAACATTTCGAGCTTGATGATGTCGGAAAAACCGATGATCGCATTCAAGGGCGTACGCAGCTCGTGAGACATGTTCGCCAAGAATTCAGACTTGGCGCGGTTGGCCATTTCCGCTGTTTCTTTGGCTTCAAACAAGGCCCGTGTTCGCTCCATCACGCGGCGTTCCAAAACATCGTGTGATGCTTGCAACATCTTTTCGTCGCGTTTGCGTGCCGTGATATCTTGAGCCACCAACATTAAGCGGTCTTCGCCGTCAAATGGTAAAACTTCACCGGTAAACAAGAAATCCAACCCCTCCCCCGACTTGGTTCTCAGCTGCGCTTCCAAAGAGCTAATGCGGCCCTTGGCTTGGAGCTGCTGGGTCATCTTTTCACAATCGGCAAAGTCCACCCACATGCCCAGTTCGGTCATGGTTTTGCCAATCACGTCGCGACGCTCATAGCCCAAAATGGTCAGCCACATTTCATTGACGTCATGGATCTTGCGAGTCTCCATCCCTGAAATCGCCACCAACGCCGGGCTGGCGCGAAACGCCAAGGCCAGTTGTTGCGCCACACGCGCGCGTTCCTGTTCGGCCAAGACCTCTTCGGTCACGTTGGTGCCGGTGCCGCGATAGCCCTTGAATTCCCCCTTGCTGTTAAAGATTGGGCGTCCATTAACCCGCACAAAAATGGTTTGTCCGTTGGTTTGAACGGGATAAACCAAATCGGAAAACGGACGGTGGGCCTCTAGGTCGGCGAAGTGACGGTTCCATTTGTGCGGATTGTTTGTGACGTCTTCTTCAGCCCATGCCGCGCGAGAAGAACCGATAAACTTTTGCGCAGGCAAGTGCATCGCCGTTTCCGCCTGCGGGCTGAAATAGGTGAATTTGTGGTCTTTGTCCGTTTCCCAGAGCCATTCCGAAGCCGCTTCCAAAAAGCTCTGCAATCGCATTTCACTGTGTTGCAAAGCCTTTTCAGTCTGGCGACGTTCTTCGACTTCGCGTTGGATGTGATTGTATTGTTTTTTCAAGATACGATCGGCACGCAAAACGATCATATACAAAATCAAAAATAACAGGCCGAACAACCCCACCAATAGGGTCACCAGCTGCAAGGTCGCATCTTTGACACGCTCCAGCGTCAATGTCACGTCGGAATACAGTTCCAAGACACCCACAATCTCATTGTCGAACATAACCGGCACATAACTCGCAACGAGGTCACGGTCTGCCTTTTGTCCATAGATGGATTCAAACAAATCCCGGTGTAACAATAGGCTTGAGACATTGCCTTCTAAGGCCGCTTTGAACTCGCCCCGGTCGCCGACCATCGATCCGATTTGGTGCACATCCGTGGAATACACCACCGTCCCATCCAGCAAATAGACTTTCACCTTCAACACATCCAAGCCCGAACTTGCCATGAGGAAATAGTGGTTGAGCTTGGCATAGTCCCGGCTCTTCACGAAGTGCTTGCTGTCCGCGACGGCCGCGCGATCTAAAAACTGTTTCAGGCTCTGGCCCAGTGTATTGGTGAACGAGCGGGCCAAAGTGGCATTGCGCTGTTCGGTATTGCTCACCATTTCCGTTGTCATTTGATTGTTTAAGACAGCACCCAGCACGGCGCAGACCACGACAATGGCCAATGCGCTTGCCAGCGAAAAATTACGAACCAGACGATACATACCGCGCGCCGCTTATCCGGCGTTTTTTTTGTGTTTTAAACCCTACAGGACGCGCGGTGTGTTGAGTAAACAAACCCAACCCCACTGCCGTCCCCCCGAACCTTAAGAGTAACACACCTTTCTAGTGGGGCAAGTGCAGCCCGTAAACGTCACTAGACGCGTAAAAAAAATGAGGCCAGGGCGAACCCTGGCCTCATCCGTTCCCTTAAAGGGGATATGGCTTACAGTTTTGCGGAACCGTGGCCAAATTCGGGATAGGCTTCCAGACCAAGCTCGGCTTTGTCCAGACCATCCATTTCTTCTTCTTCGCTGACACGGACACCCACGGTAACTTTGAGGGCGAACCACACGATTGCGGAGAAGATGAAGGTGTATGCACCGATAGCAACGATACCCGTCAACTGAGCAACGATGTCAGCACCGGAGAAGACGACCGCGATCGTGCCCCAGATACCAGCCACCAAGTGGACGGAGATTGCGCCAACAACGTCATCGATTTTCAGTTTGTCCAGCGCAGGAACTGCGAAGACAACGATGATACCGCCGATTGCACCGATGATGATGGCCAGACCCGGGGTCGGAGCCAGCGGTTCAGCGGTGATGGACACCAAACCAGCCAATGCGCCGTTCAGAGCCATGGTCAAGTCAACTTTCTTGTAGATGACTTGGGTCAGCAACATCGCGGCAACAACGCCACCGGCCGCAGCCAAGTTGGTGTTGATGTAGATGGAACCGATGTCGCGAACGTCAGCTGCGGAACCCATAGCGAGTTGCGAGCCACCGTTGAAGCCGAACCAGCCCATCCACAAGATGAACGTACCCAGCGTCGCGAGCGGCAGGTTTGCACCCGGGATCGGACGAACTTGACCTTCCGGGCCATATTTGCCTTTACGAGCACCGATGATGATCGCACCAGCCAAAGCAGCCCAACCACCAACAGAGTGAACGATGGAAGAACCGGCGAAGTCGGAGAAGCCCAGTTCGGACAACCAACCACCGCCCCAGCTCCAAGAACCTTGGATCGGGTAGATGATACCGGTCAACAGCACGACGAAGATCATGAACGGCCACATTTTGACACGTTCAGCAACCGTACCGGAAACGATGGACGCCGTTGCAGCAACGAAGACCATTTGGAAGAACCAGTCGGAACCAGCGGAGTAGCTGCCTTGATCGGCAACGAAGCCAGCTTCGGTAATGGCCGGATCAGATGCGCCCCAGATGGCGAAGCTGCCGATGTAACCGGAAACGTCCATGTACATCAGGTTGTAGCCAACCAAGTAGTACATGATGCCGGCGATGGAGTAGATGCCGATGTTTTTCAACATTTGCATGGAGGTGTTCTTGGTGCGAACCAAGCCGCCTTCCAACATTGCAAAGCCAGCAGCCATCCACATCACCAAGAAGCCGTGCATCAAGAACGACAAGGTGTTGAAGATAAACGCCGTCTCACCAGAGACTTCAGCATGAGCGGGAACAGCTGCCAGAGACAGTGCAACGCCCAAGGTGGAAAGTTTCAAAAGATTGCTTTTCATATTTCGTCTCCTTAGAGGGCTTCGTTGCCGGTTTCGCCCGTCCGGATGCGCATGGCTTTTTCCAGATCGACAACGAAGATTTTGCCGTCGCCGATTTTGCCGGTGCCGGCCGCGCCGCTGATCGCTTCGATGGTGCGTTCAGCTTGGTCGTCGTTGACAGCAACTTCGACTTTGACCTTCGGAAGGAAGTGAATTTCATATTCAGCGCCACGGTAGATTTCCGTTTGGCCTTTTTGACGGCCGTAACCTTTGACTTCGGTAACGGTCATACCTTCGACACCCAGACCGGTGAGCGCTTCGCGCACATCGTCCAGTTTGAAGGGTTTTACGATAGCCATGATGAGTTTCATGGGCTCCTCCTGCTAAATGAACTGTTAGCCATGATCAACGCACAACGCGCCGCCAGCTGGGCCCATAAAAGCAACGGTCGTGCCAAAAGCGACAACAATGAACTAATGCACTGTAAATGAATGATTATCTTTGAAGTGTTTGGAACAAGTTGATTTCTAAGGCGCTTTTTTACGCTCTTTTTTTAATCACAAATTAACTGATGGTGAAATTTTATGCACATCAAATGTGCACACGGATTGAGCAAAAAGATAAAAAAAGAGTGGCGGAGCATGCCTCATGAACAGTATTTACGCTCATATATGGTCTTTAGTCGCGACAGGTTTGAAAGATGATGCTTCACATCAAAAGCCAGGGCATCGCGCTCAGGCTTTTTTCTTCTTGCGCCAAATAATCGGTATTTTAAGCACCTACAAAGATTGCGGCTGTAACATTTCCATGAAAATATGGGCCGCTATGTTCTTGAGAGACTAAACAAATATAATACACAGGGGACAAATATGCCCAAGGAGATTCGCTTCGGCGCTTTCGTTCGTGAGGTCAATTCCCGACACAGATATCTGAGCTACAATCACGTCACACCCAAACTCGACCATGATGACAACGGTGAGCCCGTTCCCGTTCGTGTCCGGCCCTACAAGTTAGGCTCGACTATGGCGCTGCGGCTTATCCAGCCATATGTCGGCATTCGTTTGATCGATCAGATGCGCGCGGTGTTGCCGTTGGCTTTGTATTTGGTGCTGTTTCAGATTGTCGTTCTGCGGTCCGACATTGCCGATGCCTGGACGATCACCGCCGGGTTGGTCGCCGTCATTTTGGGCCTGATGTTCTTTATGGAAGGCTTGCGTGTCGGCTTGATGCCCTTTGGCCAGGCCTTAGGCTCGTCCTTACCCACACGCGCAAAACTCCCCGTCGTTTTGATCATCGCCTTTTTGTTAGGGATTGGCGTGACTTTTGCCGAACCCGCCATCGGCGCCCTAAAAGCGGCAGGCGCCATCGTCAATGTTCAATCCGCACCTTATTTATATACGCTCCTAAACGATTGGGCAGAGGTCTTGGTGTTGGGGGTCGGCATCGGTGTCGGCGCTGCTGCCATCGTCGGCACACTTCGGTTCCTTTATGATTGGAGCCTGAAACCTCTGATCTATCTGACTCTCATCCCGACCATTGGCTTGACGTTCTTTATCAGCCTTGACCCGGAGCTATCGAAAACTTTGGGGCTGGCTTGGGATTGCGGCGCCGTGACCACCGGACCGGTAACCGTTCCACTGGTGCTCAGCCTCGGCATCGGCATCGCCGCTGCGGCGGGCAAAGGTGGTGATGGCATGTCGGGCTTTGGCATCGTAACCCTGGCATCCTTGTTTCCGATTTTGGTCGTGATGGGGCTGTCCGTCTATGTCCACCAGTCCACAACACCGGCAGACATCATTGCCGCCGCTCAGCTCAGCAATGGCACAGCCGACACCACACCTTGGTTCGATCAAACGCCATGGGTCGAAACCATCGCCGGACTGCGTGCCATCGTGCCGCTGGTGATTTTCCTGTTTTTGGTTCTGACGTTTGTGCTCAAAGAAAAGTTGCCGCACCCCGGTAAAATCTCTTACGGCATTACCCTGTCCGTCATTGGCATGATTATTTTTAATCTTGGGCTCACCTATGGCTTGTCGAAGTTGGGCGCGCAATCGGGTGGCATCGTTCCCGCCGCGTTCACACAAATCACAAGCGTGGAAACCTCACCGCTTTACGACTGGTTGGTCGGCTTGATGATCGCCATCGCGTTTGCCTGGATTTTGGGCTTCGGCGCGACCTTGGCAGAACCGGCGCTCAACGCGCTGGGCATCACGGTCGAAAACCTCACCAATGGTGCTTTTAAGAAAAAGACATTGCTGTATGCCGTATCCATCGGTGTGGGGTGTGGCATCGCCATTGGCGTTGCCAAGATTGTGTTCAACATTCCCATCGCCTGGTTACTCATCCCCGGATACATCACAGCCTTGGTCCTGACGTTCTTTTCCAACGAAGAATACGTCAATGTCGCCTGGGACAGCGCCGGGGTGACCACCGGGCCGGTAACCGTACCTTTGGTGCTTGCCATGGGATTGGGGTTCGGCGATGCCGTCAACGCCGTTGAAGGCTTCGGCATTTTGTCGATGGCGTCAATCGGGCCGATCATTTCGGTTCTCAGCGTGGGCCTTTGGGTGCAGTGGAAAGTCAACGCCCAACATCGGCGTTACGACGAAACATATGAAGCCGAAAAACAAATTTTGGAGACCGGCGCGTCGGTTCCCAGTCAATCGGAGTAGACGATGAGCAATAAAAAACGTGAAATGGTCGTACTGACAGACGTGTCGCTGATCACAGCGATTGTGCAACGGGGCAAGGCCGACGAGATCGTCAAAGCCGCGCAAGAGGTCGGTGCTCAGGGCGCAAGCATCCATTATTCCCATGGCCGCGGGGTGCGCGAACGCCTTGGTGTGTTGGGACTGGTGGTGGAAGCCGAAAAAGAGACCATCCAGATCATTGTCTCCTCCGACCAAGCCAACCGCGTGTTCGAAAGCATTTACCGGGCTGGAGACTTTGACACTCCCGGAATGGGCATCATGTGGGTGACCCCCGTGGAAAAGGCCGCGACCTTTATTCCGGAAGATATCCTTGAGAAGTTCGGCCGTGAGGATCGTCGCAATCCCTTTGACGTGAGGCCGACCGACGCATGAGCTACCACACCACGCGCCCTCATAAAATTATCACGGCCATTTTGCCCAAGGGACGAGAGAGCGACCTTTTGCCCCGACTGGTGGACGAATTGGGGATCAACAGCTTTAACGTCGGCTTCGCGCGCGGCGTGGGCCGGATCACCCCACTGCGCCACCGCGGTGTCGGTGAAACCACCGAAAAAGCAATTCTCACGGTTTTAGTTGAAGAAGAACGCGCACAAGAAGTGTTTGAGTTCATTTTTTACGAGGCCGATATCAACCAGCCCCATGGCGGATTGATGTATCAACACCCCCTTCTGGCCAACACCGTGTTCAAGGTACCAGACATTGAAGACGAGCTGTAAAGATGAGGCACGAGCCTAGGGCTGTACTTGTGCCACAGCCTAATCGAATTGCTGAACGAAAGTTTGCAAATCAAACGTACCCTAGGTGTTGGCACCACGGTTATTTTGGCCTTTCCATCCAAGCGCACCGTGCTCAAAAAAACAGTCCCTTTCATGACCGCTCTGGGACAAAAGCAGACGAAAAGCACATGTTCCGTGGTTGGGTATCCTAATGCACAACGGTGATCTTGCGTATGTTCAGGCTTTGAGTGTCTCTGTGAGCCAGATGTCGAAATACGGATCACCCGTATCATTCTCGGCCAAGATTTCTCTATCGGGCTTTAAGAGGTTGGGGGCCTCTCTCGCTTCGCTCGGTGTGATGCCGAATTTTGACTTAAAAGCTCGAGAAAAGTGCGCTTCGCTGGCAAACCCCCAACTGTATGCAATTTCATAAATGCGGCTATTTTTATGTTGTTGAGAGACGAGAGCTTCAGCGCACCGTTTTAAACGGCGATCTTTAATGTACGCCTGCACGCCGCCATAGGGCTTGAACAAGCGAAATACGGTTGTTCTGGTCATGCCAAGCTTTGAACAGAGAGACGTCACCGTCAGGCCGGCGTGATGAAGATTGCTTTCAATTTCCAACTTAGCCCGCATGATCGTTGAGCGAGCGATATTTGATATTCCGTCCTCAATAGATTCAGGGCTGCTGTTGAGCGCGCTGGCAATCAAGGACATTGTTGGGGCAATGGTCAGGGCCGCGTCTTCACAAGATATGCCATCGACAACTCTGTTCATGGTTTTCATGTGCTCAACAACCAGGGTCACCATTGGGTTTCCTGCTTTGAGCACGCGGCCTTGTTGGCAATCTGGTGCATCTAGCAAAGGTGCTAAAAAATGACGCGGCACAACGTATGTTAAATTGTTGAAGTCAGAGGTTTCAGCCCAATGGTTGTCGGCAAGGTCCATGACAACCAAGTCGCCCGGCATAATCGTATTTCGTTTTTGTCCACGGCAAATGTCTTGTGTTCCGGATAGATGTGTTTGAATTAAATAATAATCCAAACCATCTTGAGCCGTGCGTAACGCATTTCTCGAAAACGTTTGTGCCACCGTGTCACACCGGGTGAACACGACTTGATCGTCCAAAAGATAACTGTCCAGCGACGCAGAAAACGCTTCCCCCTCAGCGCCCGAAGCAGATTTCACCTCAAACAAAGTGGAAATAACTTCACGCCAAGCCTCGTATTGACGCTCAGGGGGGATGTTGTCGCTGGAAAACAATGATTTTTCCACGACGTCGTTCTCATGCCCGCTCATGCAAATGACTTTCCCTCGCTCGTACCTCTTGCCCCTTGTGCGCTAACCATAAATCGAAATACGAGAAAATGTAACACAAATGCTCGGATTGGCATTTTCGGTCAACGAGTTTGGAACGGCTGGTCAAACCCGCAAAATCGCAACTTCCTATACTGACGTCCAACTAGACTTAGGCTGCCCCTTGGGCGCCTGAGATTGTTCGCGTCGTCGTCACGCTATCGCGTCAGAATGTAAAGAGCATACAGTGTCTTCAACAAATCCCCCCAAGCCCGCGTTTCTTATTTCTGCTGTAATAGTATTCCTCGCAGTCCTCCTTGCGCCCGAGCGGGCGGAGGCAGCGACGACGATTACATGTGCAGGCGCACATAACAATGCCAGCGACAGCTGGATTCATTATGACTATTCAGCAGGCACATGTTCCATCAGTGATGGTTTCATTGCGGGGGGCGTAGGCGACATGTACGTCCAGCTTCGCGTGACTAAGATCATTAATATGTTTACCGATTCAGATTTCGACGGCACATCGACAAATGCCGAACACAGAGGGTGTAGCGTTGGTGATGATGGCGTAAAGGCCGCCAAAAGCACCTGTGCTGACAACGCAGTAGCGGCGGGCACATACACCTCATATATCAAAGGCTTGGTGGCTGCTGATGAAACGGCGACCCTGACGGTAAACTATGTTGTCAATGCCGGTGCGACACTTGACGTTACCTCAGCAAGTGTCGTTGTTGGTACATTTTCCGGTACAGATACGCCCACAGCGCTGCTTAGTTCTGTTTCCAGTTCCCAAACAAGTGTCATTATTAAAAATGTGAATACACGCCTTACCGCCGTGTTGAGCGGCGGGGCAACGGGCGTTGGGCGGAGCAACGCCTCAGGAGTGGGACGGGAAGAGCCAACTGCGCCGTCACGTTTCACGAGCCAGCCTTCGGACTTCATTTTTGGAGGTTCTCGCGAAGGCTTGCTTTCCATAAACAAAACCACCAACACCTTTTCCGAAGGTTCGTCACGGGGTGTTAAGCTTGAAAACGCGTTAAGTGAAATTGCGATGCTCGCTTCATTCGACACGTCCCAAATGATCCTTGCCGCTGCAAACGAAAACCAGGGACAACCCGGCGCCACGCGGACGCTGGGCAATCCCTTGGTTGACCGGCCCTGGACAATTTGGGGCCATGGCAGCCGCACCAGTGTAACCAATACACGCAACAACAGTGGCGACGACAGTCGTTATGATGGGGATGTGTGGGGCTATAACATTGGGGTTGATTACCGCATCACATCAGATTTGTACGCGGGTGCATCCCTGGGCTATTCCAAAACCAAACTGAACACCACGTACAATTTCGGCACATATCGCGAAGTCAACAAAATGGTGACGCCCTATGCCGTCTGGCAACCGGACGAAAATATTCAGCTGTCAGCAATGGCCGGCTATTCCATTGGCGATCTTGAAAAAGAACGCGACGATGACATCACGTCCGACACGGACACCAGCATGTGGTTTGCCTCAATGAAGGGGGCATACATGTTTCAACCCAAACCCGATGTGCCGCTCAGCATGAACGTTCACGTCGGCGTTTTGGCCTCTCGCAAAAAGATTGACGGTTATACGGAGAGTGATGGCGAGGTGGCCCAAAATGCAACGACCAACACGCGCCAAGTCAGCACGGGACTAGAGAGTGCCTACACCTTTGATGTCCAAAGCTTGCTCTTAGAACCGTTTGTGCGCACAGATTATGTCCATGACTTCATGGATGTGACGAATATGGACCATGGAGCCTACAACGTGGGCGGTGGCTTGCGGTTGGGGTCTGAGCAATACGGTCTCAATGGCTCCATCGAAGGCGAGACGCAATTGGGGCGATCTGACTATGAAGAATATTCCATCGCCAGCATGGTCACCTACAGCTTTGCGCTAGACGGTGAAGCGAACGCCAAATCAAACATGGCTGAACCTTACATCAAAACGACCTTCACCATGGCGACCCAGACCTTCGGCACAGGGGTGAAGTACACCCACGGACGACTTCCCCTAACCATCAATATGGATATGAGCCAGTCGATGCCGACAACAGGTGGCGCCAACGCTTTCCAAACAGAAGTGAAAGCCGCTTTGACTTTCTAAGTCGAACTTGGTTTGAGTGCCCTAGCGCAACACAATCGTCTTGTGCCCGTTTAACATCACACGCCGTTCACAGTGCCAGCGCACCGCGCGGTTCAAAACGCCCGTTTCCACGTGGCGGCCGACTTCGACGAACTCGGACGCGGAGTTGGTGTGGCTGACGCGTTCGGAATCTTGCTCAATGATAGGGCCTTCGTCCAAATCCGACGTGACATAGTGCGCCGTGGCGCCGATCAACTTCACACCGCGGGCATGGGCTTGTTGGTAAGGCTTCGCCCCTTTGAAGCTGGGCAGGAACGAGTGGTGAATGTTGATGCAGCGCCCCTTCAACGCATCACACATTTCAGAGCTAAGCACCTGCATGTAGCGCGCCAGCACCAACAGCTCTGTGTCGGTGTCGTCCATCAGATCCAAAATCTGTTTCTCTTGGTCGCGCTTGGTTTCTTTGGTAACCGGCAAATGGTGGAACGGCAGCTCGTGCATTTCCACCAATTTGCGGAAGGTTTCGTGGTTGGACACCACGGCTGAAATGTCTACGGGCAAACGCCCGGTCACCCACGCGTGCAGCAAATCATTGAGACAATGCCCAAACTTGGACACCGCGATCATCACCCGCGGCTTTTCTGTCATGGGGTGGACGTTCCAGTCCATGTCGAACTTTCGGCCAATCTCGCTCATGCCTTGGCAGATGGCGTCAATGCCGGGCCACGCATCAGAGCCCTTGGCAAACACCGTGCGCAAAAAGAACCGCCCGGTTTCGTCATCGCCGTAGTGCACACTTTCGGAAATGAAGGCGCCGTTGTCGGCAAAAAAGGTCGAGGTCGCCGCCACGATCCCGATGGTGTCGGGGCAGTTCACTGTGAGGATATATTTCTCGCTCGCCGCCGCAATCGTCGCCGGAGAAGTCGCAATTTCGTTCATGTTCGTTTTCCCAATTTGAGCGTGTTTTGCCAACACGTCGCCCAGCTGTCGGAGAATACCCCCGACAGACCTCAAAAGGCTAGAGTGAGTTTCGATTAGGTTGACGCATTTGACCGTCTTTCTTTGTCCTGTGGCGAGGCGAGACGCGCAGGTCGATGCGGATCATCGTCCGAGTGTCTCAACGAAACCACGGGGCAAAGAAAGGCGGCCTTCGGTGGGGCGCTTTTTCGTTTTGGCAACGTCCCATCCCTTGGCCGATGAACCACATCGACCTGCGGAATGCTCCGAACCAAAACGAAAAATCGCCGCCATCAAATGCGTCAACCTAATCCAAACTCACTCTAGTGGTGTCTCTAAGTGAAACGCGTCAGCAATCTAACGTGTTGGCGCGCTCCCACGTGCTGGCGTGGCTCATGAAATTGTTCCACTCCTGCATTTTCATTTTCAAATAGCTGTCTACAAATTCAGAGCCTAGCCCTGCGCGCACCACGTCGCTGGTTTCCATCAAGCGCAAGGCATCCAACATATTGAGCGGAAGCTTTTTCACATCGTGCAGAGTGTGGCCGTCTTCGTACATGTTGATGTCCAAACGCTCACCGGGATCGCGGTTGTTTTCCACCCCATCCAAACCTGCGGCGAGAACACCCGCTTGGCTCAAGTACGGATTGGTGGAGCCGTCCATCAAGCGGAACTCAAAGCGCCCGGCATCGGGGATGCGCACCATGTGCGTGCGGTTGTTGCCGGTAAAGGTCACCGTGTTCGGCGACCATGTGGCACCAGACGCGGTGATGGGTGCATTGATGCGTTTGTAGCTGTTCACGGTGGGGTTAAAGATGGCACACAGTGCGTCAGCCGAATGCATCACACCGCCCATGAACTGATAGCCTATTTTGGAAATACCCATTTCGTCCTTTTTATCGGCAAACAGGTTTTTATTGCCCGTTTTGTCCCAGACCGACACGTGCATGTGGCAGCCATTGCCCGTTAAGTGGTTAAAGGGCTTGGGCATGAACGTCGCGCGCATACCGCGTTTTTCGGCCAAGGTTTTGGCCATGAATTTAAAGAACACGTGGCGGTCGGCGGTGACCAAAGCGTCGTCGTAGTCCCAGTTCATTTCAAACTGGCCGTTGGCGTCTTCGTGATCGTTTTGATACGGACCCCAACCCAAATCCGACATGCAATCGCAGATCTCTGAAATCAGATCGTATTGACGCATCAAAGCCGACTGATCGTAACAGGGCTTGTCTTGGGTATCGAGCGGATCAGCCAATGCATTGCCTTCCGGCGTCAGCAAAAAGTATTCGCACTCCACACCGGATTTCATGTGCAGACCTTTTTTGGTGGCTTTCGCGACTTGATCCTTCAACAAATTGCGCGGGCCTTGGCCGACGCTTTTGCCTTCCATCACCAAGTCAGAGGCCAACCAACCCACGTCCTTTTGCCACGGCAGTTGAATAAGGCTGTCGGGATCGGGCACACCGAACAGGTCGGGGTCGGCGGGGCTCATATCCAAGTGCGCGGCAAAACCGGCGAAGCCTGCACCGTCCTTTTGCATGCCCTTGATCGCAGACGTCGGCACCAACTTAGCGCGCAACGTGCCGAACAGATCGACGAAGCTCACCAGGAAATACTTGATGCCTAAGGATTTTGCCTTCGCCTGAAGGTCTTTGGTTTTGGCTGCCGCCGCCTTGCTCATATCGTGCTCCTTACCCGAAAGCTCATAAACTCTCATTTGATCCATTTTTGCCCAATAATTGCGCAAAAATGCGCGTCAGGCATGTGCAGACCATCAATTGTGCAAGATTAGCGCCAAAGGCCGCAAACATCAACCCAAATGAAAACTTTTTTCACCTGAGGAAACATGTTTTGGGCGGAATTTTAAGAATTTTCGCTGCGTGGATAGGAAATGATCGACATCAGCTTGATGGGCAGATCAATCAGTTCTTCCGGACCGTGGGGGGCGTCGGCATCGAAGAACAACGAATCGCCCGCTTCCATGGTGTAGAGGTGATTGCCGTGGCGGTAGCTGACTTTGCCTTCCAGCACATAGACGAATTCGAGGCCTGAGTGCTGAAACAACGGGAACACGTCGGATTCTTCGGTGAGCGTGATCAGGTAGGGTTCAACCGTGATGGCCTTGTGCACCGAATGGCCCAGCAATTGGTATTGGTGGCCCGCCCGCGTGCCGCGCCGTTCAATGGCTAAGCCCTCGCCCGCTTTCACGAACGTGGCGTCGCGCTGTTCTTCGAACCGGCGGAACAAAGTGGTCACCGGAACGTTCAAGGCGCGCGATAAGGACTGCAACGTCGCCAAGGACGGGCTGGTTTGGCCGTTTTCGATTTTGGACAACATGCCCGGCGACACGCCCGCTTGTTTGGACAGCTCCACCACCGTCATGCCCAATTTGTTGCGGAACTCACGAACTTGATAGCCGATGGCGGCTTCCAAGCTGTTTTGTTGGGCACCGTCCAGGGCATGGGGGTCTTGATCCAACATTACAGATCCTGTGTCTTGATTGGATTTGCCGGATGTGTTGGCCAATGTGTTGCTCCTAGCATCATGAGAGGTCCGCGATTGAGACGGGACCGCCGTCGAACTCTGCCATGGCGTCCATTAAATACGCCCAGAGCGAGCGTGCAGACGTCCAATCGGCGAGCACATGATAGCTTGGGAATTTTGATTTGTCTTTGAAGGTCTCATCATCGCGGATCACAATGGCATTAATGCGCGCCACCGAAGTCTGTGCAATCTGAAGGTCTGCAAAGGCTTTGGGGCGCAAATCGACACCGCACACTTTGGCGAACATTTGTGGGGCGGCTTCACCCACGACCGTGAACCAAGCGTGCGAATCGAACCTCGGCATGGGAAAACAGAGCCCCTGCCCCGCCCCCAGATGCGTCATGGCATCTTGGGTCCACGAACCCGGTGCGCGCGGATTGTCCAACAGCAAAACTTCACCCGGAGCCAAGCGCGCAACCAAACCACCTTCGTGACGCACCGAGGTGTTCGAGGCTTCGGGCAAGGGAAGTCCTGCGGCTTTCATCCACGCTGGCGTATCTGTTCCTTTCGCGCCGGCACGCGACACCATAGACAAATCCACCAACTGCAAGGGGGCAGACTTTTGGCTTTTAAAAAATGAGATGGGGCTGATTGCGGTCATAATTACATCTCCTGCCTTTTTCCGTCTGCGTCGTAGAACGGCAGGCTGACAACTTTGGCCGGGATCATCTGGCCCTTGTCACCACGAATGGCGATGCTTTGGCCGACCTCACTCAAATCGGGACGGACGAACGCAAGACCCAAAGGGTGGCCCAAGCTGGGGCTTTCGGAAATGGACGTCACACGCCCCGCAATGTCTTTGCCTTCAATGACCAAGTGAGATTCTTCCGGCAGAACCGATCCGGATGCCAAGGCAAAGCCCACCAAGCGCCGTTCTGGCCCGTCTGTATTGAGGCTATCGACTGCCGCCTTGCCCACATAAAACGGCTTCTTCTTGGCAATGGCCCAGGCCATGTCGGCTTCGGGTGGGGTGGACAGACCGTCCGTGTCTTGACCGACAATAATATGTCCCTTTTCCAATCGCAGCACGCGCTGGGCTTCGACACCGAAGGGTTGGATGTTGAGATCTTTTCCGGCGTCCATCAATGCATCCCAAAGGCTCAGGCCTTGAGATACGGGACAGTGAAGTTCGTAACCCAATTCTCCGACGAAGCCAACGCGCAGGGCCCGCACGGGGGTTTCGTTCAAAGTGCCCTCAACCGCGCCCATATAAGGCAGCGCCTCAGCCGATACGTCAAAGCTGGGCTCTAAGCGTTCCATCACTTTGCGGGCATCAGGCCCGGCCACGTTGAACGCTGCATAGGCTCCGGTGACATTGGCAATGTCAACCTTCAGTCCCCACTGGGCGTTGAACCACAGCATGCGACGATAGACACCGTCCACACCGCCGGTGGTGGCGGAAACATAAAAGTGATCGTCGGCCAATCGGGCAGCCACACCATCGTCAATGACTTGGCCCGCATCGCCACACATCAAGGCATAGCGCAACCGCCCGACGGGTTGTTTCAGATAGGCAAAGGTGTGCATGCGGTTCAAGAACTCAGCCGCATCGGGCCCGCGCACTTCCAACTTGCCCAGCGTGGAAATATCAATTAGACCGACACCATTGCGCACAGCCAAAACTTCACGCTGAATAGCCGCGTTGGCATGTTCGTTCGCTTGCGGATAGTAAGCGGGACGCAGCCACGAACCGGCCACCATCATTTCGGCGCCCAGCTCAACATGACGGTCATGCACGGCGGTGTAGCGCGTCGGGTCAAACTGTCGTCCGGCCAAATGGCCCAAGGTCTCGCCGCCAATGGGGGGGCGCAATGTGGTCATGCCGGCCTTGTTCAGCGGGCGTCCCGCTTCTTTGGCCGACAAGCGCACCACGGCCAAGTGCCCGGTGCGCCCTTGCATGGGCCCCATACCGGCGGTGGAGTAGCGCTTTAACAACTGAACATGCGAGAAACCAGAGCGCACGGCATTGAGAATGTCTTTCATCTGCAAATCTTCGTCATAATCGACAAAGGCTTTGCCTGCACCGCCCGCAGCCATCGGCCAGGGGTGGTTTTGGTATCCTGGGGGATCGGCGGGGACTTCGCCTGCACCCCCTGCAGCGCGCTTACCGTCAGCAGCTTTGGAAACATGTGAGCGATAGCCGTTCACCCCACCGGCCACGAAAACATTTGCAGGCAGCTCTTCGGGCAGCTTAAACGTCGCAGCCTCTTCGTCATAAAGTGCGGGCGTGCCCAAGTGGTGAATCAGCCCCGCGTTCGGCACGACCCCGACGGAGATACACAAGACATCGCACGAAACCTGTTCTGTACGGCCCGACACTCTACCGTGCCCATCAAAATCTTTGACAATGACGCGTTCCAAATGACCGTCCGCACCGCTTTGTGCTTCACTAACCATCGCCGCATAACGAATGGGAATATCTTTGGCTTTGAACGCGTCATGCATGAGACCTGTCGCGGCAAAGCCTGCGCGCAGATCGATGACTTGAGAAATCGTCACGCCCGCCGCCATCAAATCCAAGGCACAAGCATAACCGTCTTCATCCGCCGTCAACACGGCGGCGGAATGGCCGGGGCAGACACCATACAGATGCATCAAACGTTGTGCTGCCGAGGCATGCATTACACCCGGTAAGTCGTTGCCCGCAAACACGGCAGGCTGACCGATGACGCCCGTGGCAACCACAACTTTATGGGCCCGCAGTTTGTACATGCGTTTGCCTTGGATGACAGCCAGCATGTTGTCGGCGAATAGGCCTTGGGCTGTGGCATTCAGATAGATTTCAATATTGGCCTGGTTTTCAACGGCTTTGGCCAAATCAGAAACATCTTGGTTTTTGTAAAGGGCAGAGCCACCCAGCTTAACACCACTGTCGATCAAGATCACATCAGACTCTGCTTGCGCGGCTTCCAGGGCAGCGCTCAAACCCGACACACCAGCACCGACCACCGCCACGTCGCAAAACGTATAGGCTTTGTCATAGCTGTCATCGTGACCGAGGCTCACATCGACCTTTCCAAGACCCGCGAGGCCACGAATGACACGTTCCCAAACGGGCCACAGAAACTTGGGCCGGAAGAACGTGTGGTAATAGAAGCCTACGGGCATGAAGCGTGACAGCTTGTCCAGCCACTTGGCCTTGTCCCCGTTCAAACCACCGAACACGTTTTGCGCTTCGGCCTTCAGGCCTTTTGAAATCGGGTGAACATCGCCCACCACGTTGGGCATGCTGTCCACTTGCATCAAGGTGTTGGCTTCTGCACCGCTCATAGAAAAAACGCTACGTGGCCGATGGTATTTGAACGAGCGCGACATCACACTTTGCCCGTTCGCCATTAGAGCCGACGCAATGGTGTCGCCTTCAAAGCCCGTGTAGCTTTTGCCTTCGAACGTAAAGTGCACAGGTTTGTCGCGTTGGATCAAACGGCCATAGGGGCTGGGCAGACGGTTGGTGGTCATGTCAAATCCTCCACCCCATAGGTCTTGAGGATTTCATCCGTGCGGGTATCACGCTCGGCAATGAACCAATAAGACGAGGGCACGTGCATCCACCATTCGCGCACCACACCCGCCGCGTTTTCGCGCTGGAAGGTATAGTCCGCCCATTCGCGGTTGGGGGCGTTGTCGGCGGGAAGTTTTTGCACTTCACCACCACAGACAAACTCTTGAATATTGCGCGAACCATTTAAGGGACATGGCATCAGTTTCATGTGCGCATCTCCCCTAATGCCCGACCGAAGCCGCACCGGCTTCGCCCAGTTGGTTGAAGGTCTCAAACCTGTCCAGGCGAAACGGCGCGATGGTGGAATGGGGGCGGTCGTAAGCCAGCGTGTCGGCCATGAACTTGCCGCAGGCGGGCGTGGCCTTGAATCCCCATGTACCCCAACCCGCATCGATGTAAAGATTGTCCACCGGGGTCTTGCCCATGATGGGGGCAAAGTCCGGGGTCATGTCCGTCATGCCCGCCCATTGGCGCATCAAGCGCACGTCGGACAGATACGGGAACAGCTCCAACATGTGGGCCATCAGACCTTCTTTCCATTCCAAGGTCGAGCGGGTGGAATACAGGCTATAAGGATCGCTCGCCCCGCCCATGACCAATTCACCGCGCTGGCTTTGCCAGATGTAAGTGTGCAGCGAACCCGACACGATGATGGGATCCAAAAATGGTTTGAGCGGTTGCGACACACAAGCCTGCAACGGCACTGTGCGAATGGGCAAAGAGACTTCGGCCATCTTGGCAACCAGAGAACTTGCCCCCGCGACAGCCATCAACACCCGCCCGCATTCAATGCGGCCGCGTGACGTCTCAATCGCTTTGATGTGACCATCGGCCATATCGAAGCCTGTGACTTCAGTTTGTTGGTGAAGCTCGACACCCCGTGCTGACGCTTCGCGGGCATAGCCCCATGCCACCGCGTCATGACGTGCCGTGGAACCGATGGGGTGATAGAGCGCGCCCAGAACAGGCCAACGTGCCGAGCGGCTCAAATCCATCTGCGGCGCAACGCGGGCAATTTCTTCCGCGCCGATGACTTCGGAACTGACCCCCATGTGCTTGTTCACTTCCGCGCGCCACCGCATGGTGCGCACGGACGCGTCCGTGTGCGCCAACGTCAGGTGCCCGCGTTTGGAATACATCACGTTGATGCCCAGCTCTGACGATAGACCTTCAAACAGCTTCATGGAGGCGTCGTAAAACTTCACACCTTCAGGCGTGAGATAGTTCGCCCGCACAATGGCCGTGTTGCGCGCCGTGTTGCCGCCGCCCAAATAGCCCTTTTCAATCACCGCCACATCGCGGATGCCGTGATCTTTGGCCAAGTGATAGGCCGCCGCCAAGCCATGCCCGCCGCCGCCGACAATCACCACGTCATAGGATTTTTTCAGGGGTGTCTCACTGGGGAGATGGCGTCGGTCCGCCCGCGCCAAACCCAGTCCGTACTTTAACAATTGGAGCACCGTTGCGGCCCGCCTTAATCAAAAAAAAGAATCCAACCGGTCAGGTTGTTGGGGGAACTGTATCAATATATTTCCTCTTGTGCAAAATATTTTAACCACAGAAAAATTATCAGCATTCCCGGTGTTAAATGAGGCCTATATTATAAAGGTGTGCACGTTTCAAAGCTGAAATCCGCAGAAAACCGCCATTTTCATCCTTAGAAAACCCATAATTTTCATGAGAGGAAATATTTTTTAATTAAATGTTGATCCACAGGTCTGTTCTGCATACCCTAAGAGCCAACGGGACAGACGTCCCCTCATCCATTTTGAAGGACCAAGGCGAAGCACATGTGTGGCATTGCAGGCATTCTTTACAAAAACTCCCAAGGCGCTGAGCCCGTCGGCCAGTCCTTGATTTCCATGCTCGACGGCTGTCAGCACCGGGGCGAGGATTCCACGGGCTTTGCCATGTACCGTCCCGAAGACAATCACCTGCACCTGCGCTTCATTGTTGGTGACGACGGGGAAGCTGCCATTGAGCACATCAAATCCATCTTGGCGGAACATGGCGCGACGTTGCTCAGCGACGAACGCTTGGGCAAAAGCTACCGTGCCAATGTGGCGTTTGAAGGCGATATCCAGGACTTCACCTATGCTTTGGAAAACGCCGCGAAATTGATTTCGGCGGGTTACGCCTTGGACATCATCAAGGACGAAGGCACGGCAAAGGATGTGGACGACGCCTATGCCGTCAACGGCTTTGCCGGAACGCATGGCATCGGGCATGTGCGCTTGGCGACCGAATCTGAAGTCAAACCCGAAGCCGCTCACCCGTTCTTGGCCACCGGCTTTGCCGACGTCGCCATCGTGCACAACGGCCAGATCACCAACTATTGGAAGATGCGCCGCCGTATGGAACGGCGCGGGTTCAAATTCCGCACCGACAACGACAGCGAACTGATCGCTGTGTACTTGGCCGATCACCTCAAAAACGGGCACACCTTGGAAACGGCATTGCAAGAAGCCATCGACACTTTGGACGGGACCTTCTCATTTTTGGTCTCCACCAAAGACGAGATCGGATACGCCAAAGACCACTTGGCCGCCAAGCCCATGGTTTTGGTGGAAACCGACGATCTGATCGCCATCGCGTCGGAAGAGGTCTCCCTCAACCGCCTTTTCCCCGGCACCGCCCTCACCACAACCGAACCAGCACCAGGGACTTTTAAAACGTGGCAACGCTCGATCTAAGTACGCTTTCCATTACGGAAGCCAACGAACGCATCCGCACCTTGGGCGAACAAGGCACGGACATCGAAATCATCAATCCTGATGCCCGCCACCACATCGGTGTGGGCTTGACCGCACCCGTCAACGTGAAGGTCAAAGGCTCGGCCGGATACTTCTGTGCTGGGCTGTCGGACGGTGCTTCTTTTGAAATTGAACACAACGTCGGTTGGGCTGTGGGCGACAACATGTATGCGGGTTCCGTCATCGTCGGCGGCAACGCAGGCGCCATCCCCGGCGTCGCCATTCGCGGGGCCGACATCGTCGTCAAAGGCAACATGGGCTCGCGCGCAGGCCAAGTGATGAAGGCCGGCAATTTGATTTGTGCCGGCAACTCCAACTTCATGGCGGGCTACATGATGTATGGCGGGCGCATTGTTATTTTGGGCAACTCCGGCGAACAGGTCGGCCAAGACATGACGGCGGGGGAAATCTTCGTCGCGGGTGATGTGCAGTCCTTGGGCGCAGACGCCATGCTGACGGACTTGGATAGCACGGACACGGATGAAATTCGCGCGCTGTTGGACAAATATGAAATCTCGTTCAAGGGCGCATTACAAAAGGTCGTCAACGCAGGCACCAAGCTGCGCTACGCCAAGCAAGAGCCGCGCACGCGTCCTCAGCCGTTTTTTGTGAGCTCTGGCCGGTCCGATTACTGGAATGCCAAAGTTCAAGAAGACATCTTCATCAAAGCGGGCACCGGGCGTTATCGCATTCGCGGCTATGGTGCCTCCAAACCCATGGCGCACTTCAACGACATTGCCTTTCGCAAGGACCTATCCCACGCAGGCAATGACGCCGATGCATTAACACGTGTGAACTTGGAAACCAAAATCGGTGGGCGCTATGGGGCAAAGCCGTTGAGCCTGTCCATGCCCGTACAGATCGCACCCATGAGCTTTGGCGCGCTGTCGAAAAAATCCAAAATCGCCCTGGCCACCGCTTCGCGCATGTCCGGCATTTCGGAAAACACCGGCGAAGGCGGCATGTTGGAAGAAGCCCGCCAAGAAGCCGACCAACTGGTGTTCCAATGCCTGTCCGGTCGTCTGGGTTGGAACATCAAAGATATGCAACGCGCCGATGGTCTTGAGATTTACATTTCCCAAGGGGCCAAGCCCGGCTTGGGCGGTCAATTGATGGCGAAAAAGATCACACCGGAGCTGGCCGAGAAACGCGGCATCCCCGAAGGCATCGATTTGCGCAGCCCATCGCGCCACCCGGACGTTTTGGGTGCAGACGATCTGGTCATCAAGTTGGAAGAATTCCGCGAAGCCACGGGGCACAAAATCCCCGTCTCCATCAAAATGGGTGCAGGACGCGTCAAAGACGACATCAAAATCGCCTACAAAGACGGCTTTGATTATGTGGCACTCGATGGCCTGCAAGGCTCCACCGGTGCCGCGAGTACCGAGGTATTAGAAAACGTCGGCATTCCCACTGTGGGCGCATTGATTGAGGCCAAGCTGGGCCTCGCTGAAATCGAAGCCGGTGACGATATGCAGCTGGTCATCATGGGTGGCATCAAAGACGGCATCGACGCGGCCAAGGCCATTGCCTTAGGCGCCGATGCAGTTGCCATGGGCACGGCGGCGATCATTGCGGGTGGCTGTATCGCCTGCATGCAGTGCCACGTGGGCACCTGTCCGGTGGGCATCGCCACCCAAGACCCGGAGCACACGGATCGTTACGACAACGCACAAGAAGCCTTAAACATCCACCGCTTCTTGGAAGGTGTGCGCTGGCAGATGGCGGCCATCACCGATGCGCTGGGTTATGACGACATTCACAAGCTCAGCCCCGACGACTTGGTAGCTCTGACCCCCGAAGCCGCCGCCATCACCGGGCTGGAATACGTGCCCGGTCACGTCGATTTGCAAAACTCTGCTTTGAAGAAGGCCTAAGTCATGAACGAAGTCCGCCGCACCTCCGTCACCGCTGCCCCGGATTTAAGAGATGACACGGGCAACCTGCACTACGTGCCCGCGCCGTGCCAAACGGCCTGTCCCGTGGGCACCGACGTGCCGTCTTACATCGCCCACATTTGGAACGGGGACGTGGAAGCCGCGTTCGAAGCCATCACCGCCACCAATCCACTGTCCAGCATTTGCGGGCGCGTTTGTGATGCCCCGTGCGAACCCGCGTGCCGTCGTGAAGACAGTGACGGTGCAATCGCGATCCGCAACTTAAAACGGTTTGTGCTGGATCAGTTGGGCGATGAACACGCCCTTCCCCCGGTTGAAGTCACGCAATCCGGGAGCGTCGCCGTGGTCGGTGGTGGCCCCGCGGGCCTCACGGCTGCCCAAGATTTAGCCGAAGCGGGATACGCTGTGCACATCTATGAAGCCAGCGACAAACTAGGTGGCATGGCAGTGTGGGGGATCCCGCGCTTTCGTCTGCCTGCAGGGGCCATTGATGCCGACATTGATCGCATGCTTAAACACTGCCCCGGTATTGAGGTTCACTTGAACACACCGCTGGGCCCGGACCTGACTTTGGATGACCTCAAAGCCAAGCACGACGCGGTGGTGCTGACCATTGGCGCGACCCAAGGCAAGACCCTGGGCCTGGACGGTAAAACCCGCGACGATGTGATTGACGGTGTCGGGTTCTTGCGCCGCATCAACGCAGGCGAACGCCCAGAATTGCCAGAAACTGTATTGGTCGTCGGCGGTGGTGACGTGGCCATGGACGCGTGTCGTGCCGCCAAACGCATGCCCGGTGTCAAAGACGTGAAAGTCGTCTACCGCCGTGGACCCGAAGAAATGCCCGCACGCCGTGACGAGTTAAAAGGGGCCTTGGCCGAAGACATCGACATTCTCTACAACACTCAACCTGTTGCCATTGCCGATAAAGACGGCTTGGCGCTGCGGTGTGTGAAAACCGAATTGGGTGAGGCGGACGCAGACGGTCGTCGGCGTCCGGTCACCATCGAAGGCTCTGAACACGATCTTGCGTGTGGCCTGATCATCACCGCCGTGGGACAAAAGGCCGACAGTGCCGAGCTCGACGCCAAGGGCCTGATGGATTGGGATCGTGTCAAAACCGACTTCGCCACCATGCAGACACAAGACAGCCAAGTCTTTGCCGCAGGCGACGGTGCGTTCGGTGGTTCGTCCATCGTTGAAGCCATGCACCATGGGCACCGCGTCGCGTACTATGTCAAAGCCAAGTTGCAAGGCCGCGACAATCCGCTGCCCTACCAAACACCCTATCGCACCCGCGCCGTGGAAATCGCCCAAGACGCCAACTGGGAAACCACGCCACGCATCGAACAAACGTTTTTGGGCCTGGGCGACAACCCGACGCAGTTCGACGAAATCGAAGTCACGTACACGCTCGAACAAGCCAAGTGTGAAGCCGCCCGGTGTTTTCGCTGTGACGCGGAAACGGGATCGGCGGACTACACCGTTCAAGCGCGTGAAAACGTATTCAAGATGGCGCGCACCGCACCCATGGATGCGGCAACGCAAAAAGACTTGTTGCAATCGCGCCTCGCAAACCGTGAAGACCCTCTAGCAGATGCGCGCGGTGGGCACTTTGACGACTTGGTGTTTTTGCCCGCGAACCTCACACGTTTGGTGATTGACCCTTACCGCGAACACTGTGTCACCAAGCTGGACTTGGCAAACATCATACTCGGCCATCCGGTGATCGTGTCGGGCTTGGACACGGCACCTGACGATGTGCGCTCTGCCGTCACACAAGGTTTAGCCGACACGGACACCGCTTACTTTGGCGACAAACCTTTAGAAGGATCGGCCTGGATTCAGCCCATCACCACCACCCCGTCTGCGGAAGCGGACATGGCTGTAATGATGGACATCACCACGCCTCCCCCCGCACGAGCGCACGACACTCAAGGGTTAGCCGCCCGCGCGACGATTGAGACTGTGGAAGCGGTCATTGATTATGCCCTCGCCAACGGTCTGGACGCTGTCGTGTTGGACGGCATGAACGGATTGAGCGTCGCCAAGGAACTTGACGGCGCGCCGGAGTTATCTTTGATAAGCAAAGCCATCGCGCACTTGCGCTCCATCAACCAAGAAGAATCTATTGACTTGATTTGGTTTGGCGGCGTGCGTACCGGAACGGATGTTGCGAAGCTGTTGGCTATGGGCGCCAACGCGGCCATCATCGGTGCAGCCTTTGGCTTTGGCATCGGCGGTCATGTCACAGATGCGGGCGAGCTTGCCTTTGAACGCGACTTGGACCGTGGTGAACGCGAAGAGCGCGCACGTGATTTGATCACAGCTTTTTCAGCCGAGTGTTCCATGATGGCCAAGTGCACCGGCAAAACCAACGTGCACAACTTAGAGCCTGAAGATTTGCGCGCGCTAACACTGGAAACCGCAAAAGCCTTGAGCTTGCCTTTGCCCGGTCATGGTTTGAGCGGAACGGATTTCGAAGCGCTTGCCCGCGCTTAAGGCAACAGCGGCAACGTCATGGTTAGGGTTGAACCTTCGCTTGAAGTTTTTTCCACGACCAAGTCACCACCGTGTTCACGGACCAAGTCATAGCTGATCCACAGCCCCAACCCGGTGCCTTCGCCCACCACTTTGGTGGTGAAAAACGGATCGAAGATGTTGGGCAGGTCTTGGTCGGAAATGCCGCAACCGTTATCCGATACGCTGAGCGTCACACGCTCGCCTTCTACGTCGATGCGCACGCAGACATCAGGTTCAGCAACACCCTTTACAGCGTCCAAAGCATTGGAGGCTAAGTTCACAATGACTTGGTGAATGCGCCCCGAGTGCCCAGCGATCATAGCCATGTCTGGACCGGTGAAGTCGATTTCAATGGGCTTGGGGGCTGCGCGCTTGACCCAGCTGACAGCTGTTTGGGCAATTTTCACCAAGTCAAAGGGTTCGGATTGCTCTGCCCCATTGAACGACAATCGGCGTAAATTTTTCACGATGTCACTGACGCGCGCCGCCCCTTCGAGGGTGCCGTCCACCAAGGGGTCAAGGTCCGACAAGATACGATCGATCTTCAAGTCACGGCGTAAACGTTTGTGGTTTTCACCCCCCACACTGTCCATCTTTTCAAAGTAGTCTTGCAAGCGCGCTTTATATTTATTGAGCGCGTGAATGTTGCCATTGATGAAGCTGATGGGGTTGTTGAGTTCGTGTGCAACACCAGCAACCAAACGGCCCAGGCTTGCGAGTTTTTCGGATTGAATCAGGCGTTCTTGGGTGCGCACCAAATCGGCGTGCGCTTTGTTGAGTGCTTGGTACGCACGGCGCAGCTCCCCCATGGGGCGGCCAATGATCACCACACCAGCTGGGCGGCCTTTGTGGTCAATGCGGATCGATCCGTTCATCGACACCGGATCGGTGCCTTCCCTTTGGTCTTTCGACTTCAGACGAACTTCGCAATAGTTCGTCATGGGCGATTCCGTTGGCCGGTAGAGGTTCTCCAAAAAGCATGCATCGGGATTGAGCACGATCTCGGTCAGTTTTCGCCCCACCAGTTCCGGCGCATCAAACCCGGTTAAATCTTCGGTCGCTTTGTTGACCTGTTCGATGTAGCGATCGCTATCGCACACGATCAACACTTCCGACATGGACGAAATCACACTGTCGATAAATTGGTGCGTTTCTTCCAGTTCCGTGTTTTTGCGTTCCAGATCGACATCGTATTGGATCAGGTCGGAATAGACCTCTTCCATTTTGCCAATGACTTCGACCCAGGCGGTTTCTTGCATGTCCGTTAGGCCAAGCTCGTGAACATCACTAAGCGCTTCACCCAAACGTTCATTGCCGTCTTTGTTTTTCTGTAGAGTGTCGCTAGACATGGTCGCACCCTTTAGTTGGGACGGGAGAGATCGTAACGTTGTAATTTAGACCGTAAACCAACACGCGACAGGCCGACTTCATCGGCGACGCGAGAAATATTACCTTCATGGCGGGTCAGCGCTGCGCTCAAAATTTGGCGCTCCAACATCTCAACCTGCTCACGCAGCCCCAACCCAGGGATGGGGTTCCATTGATTGTCAAGCTCAACCATTTTTTCAATCATATCGTCCAAAGGCCCACTGCCGAGCAAGCGTTCGGACAGATATTCGATCCCCAACTCGGGACCATCGGACAGGGCCACCATGCGTTGGATTTCATTTTGCATTTCACGAACATTTCCGGGCCAGGGATGCATGCGAAAAGCCTTCATGACATCGACGGTGAACGATTTATGTTCTGTACCGAACTGCGCGGTGATGGCTTGCAAAACCTTTTCGGCCAAGGGCTGAATATCCATAGACCGTTCGCGCAACGGCGGTAAGTTCACCGGGAATGCGGACAAGCGATAATATAAGTCTTCGCGAAACCGCTTCTGGCGCAATTCCGTTTCCAAGACACGGTTCGTCGCGGCGATGACGCGCACATCCACTTTGCGCATGCGTTGGGAACCAAGCGGGCGGAACTCACCGTCTTGCAAAACGCGCAGCAACTTCACCTGGAAGGCTGGTGACGTCTCCCCGACTTCATCCAAGAAAATTGTACCGCCGTCGGCCTTTTCGAACAAGCCGATGCGATCTTCATAGGCCCCAGTAAAAGCCCCTTTTTTGCAGCCGAACAGTTCGCTTTCCAAAAGCTCGTCCGGCAGAGCACCACAGTTTTCTGCCACAAACGGTTTATCGGCCCGGTCGGAATTGTAGTGAATGGCGCGGGCCAAAATCTCTTTACCCGTGCCGCTTTCCCCGGTGATCAGCACGGAGATATCCACAGCCGCCCCCTTCGCCGCCAAATGGAGGACATCCACCATGGGGCTAGTAGGGGCGTGGATGATGTTGGAAAAATCGAAGTGCTGCTTCAGTTTGGTTTTGGCTTCGCGCAGATTCTTTTCCACCGAAGAGGCTGACTTTTTAATTTCCAATGAAGCATTCGCATTGGCGTTTTGCAGGTCCGCCAACTGGATTGCCCCGACCACTGTTTCCAACAGCTCGTCCGGGTCCCACGGCTTAGTGATGTATTGATAGATGCCCGCAGAATTCAGGCCCTGGATGATGTCATCGGAATCGGTATAGCCCGATATGATGATGCGAACCGCTTCGGGCCAGTTTTCCCGCGCTTTGGTCAAAAACTCCACACCCGTCATGCCGGGCATGCGTTGATCGCACAAGATCAGCTGAACGGATTCTGTCTCCAAGATGCCTTCGGCTTCGGAAGCAGAGCTTGCACACAGCACTTGAAAGTCGTCCCCCAAAACGCGACACAGCGTTTCTTGGGACCTGACCTCATCATCAATCACCAATATGATCGGGTCTTGCGCCATGTGTATTCTCCCCCACTCTTAACAGATGCGCGGCAGTTGTTCGCCCGCCAGCCAATCCACCATGCGCGTTCCACCCAGACCGGTTTTCATGCGCACAAAGCAGCGGCTGTCTTCCAAGACTTCACCCACAATAGCCGCGTCTTTGCCTTTGGGGTGGGCTTGCATCACCGCCAATAAATCGTCCGCCTTGTCCGCCGGGCAAATGGCAATCAGCTTGCCTTCGTTCGCGACATAGAGCGGATCAAGACCTAAGAGCTCACACGCACTTTTGACTTCTGCGCGGATGGGCAAGTCTTTTTCAAACAGTTCCACCCCAACTCCGGACTGATGGGCGATTTCGTTCAACGTTGCGGCCAAACCACCACGGGTCGGGTCGCGCAGAACACGCATGTCCGGCACGGCCTTCATCATGTCTTCAACCAGATCACACAGGGACTGACTGTCAGACAGGATTTCAGTGGCGAAGCTCAAATTTTCGCGTTTGCTCATGACCGCCACACCATGATCGCCCAGGGTGCCGTTGACCAAAATTTTGTCGCCCGGTTTAGCCTGGTCTCCACACACGTCTACACCATCCGGCACCACACCGATTCCTGCGGTGTTGATATAGATGCCGTCACCGTGCCCGCGTTCGACCACTTTGGTGTCCCCCGTGACAATGGCAACGCCAGCTTCTTTCGCGGCCTCGGCCATGGACTTCACAATTTGGGCCAAATCAGACAGAGGAAAACCTTCTTCCAAGATAAAACCTGCGGTGAGGTAATACGGCTTTGCCCCCGCCATGGACACATCGTTGACGGTGCCGTGCACGGCCAAAGAACCAATGTTGCCGCCTGGAAAAAACAAGGGCGAGATGACGAAGCTGTCGGTGCTCATCACCACGCGCCCCGGCGGCAATTGCACCATGGCCGCATCGTGCTCGCGGTTAAGCACGTCATTGTCGAAGGTTTCGAAAAACAGATCTTGAATCAGCTGCGCCATAGCGCGACCGCCTGCACCGTGGCTCATATCCACACGTCCGTTTTTGATATCGAGTGGACGGGATTTCGGTTTGTTCATGTTCATGACGCCAAATCCTCCACCGCTTCGGCTTCGGTCCGGAAACGACCGTATGTCCAGTGTGCCGCACACGCCCCTTCGGAAGACACCATGCACGCCCCCATGGGATTGTCGGGGGTGCAGCTAGTGCCGAACAGGGAACAATCGGTTGGCGTTTTTTCACCGCGCAAAATCGTGCCGCATTCGCACAGCTTGTTTTCTTTGGGCGTGGGCAAATCGACCATGAAGCGGAGCTCCGCATCGAAGTCGGAAAATTCGGGGCGGATTTTCAGCGCGCTCAGCGGGACCGAGCCCAAACCGCGCCACGAAAACTCATCGCGCAGTTCAAATACTTCGTTCACCAGGGCTTGGGCTTTGACGTTACCTTCGGCCGTCACAGCACGCGCGTATTCATTTTCCACATCTGCACGTCCGTCGTTGGTTTGACGGATCAGCTGCAAGACCGCCTGCATGACATCCAGCGGCTCGAACCCAGCGATCACGACAGGCTTTTTGTAATCCGTCGTAAACTCTTCATAGGGCTTCATACCGATAACGGCACTGACGTGGGCGGGACCGACGAAGCCGTCCAAGATCACGTTGGGCGCACCTTCGGGCGTGTGAACACCCAAAATCGCGCGCATGGCCGCTGGGGTGAGCACGTGATTGCAATAGATGGAAAAGTTTTTGAGCCCCTTGGCCTGGGCTTGTTTCAACGCGACAGCCGTAGGCGGCGTGGTGGTTTCAAAACCGATGGCAAAGAACACCACTTCGCGGTCCGGGTTTTCTTCGGCGATTTTTAGCGCGTCGATGGTGGAGTACACCATGCGCACGTCGGCACCTTTGGTGCGCGCCTTGATCAAACTTTCGTACTTGGTGCCCGGCACACGCATCAAATCAGCGTAGGTGCACAAGATCACGTCTTCTTGCGTCGCCAGGGCGACCGCTTCGTCGACGCGACCCACGGGCAGGACACAGACGGGACAGCCCGGACCGTGGATCATTTTGACATTGCGTGGCAACAGGTCTTCAACGCCGTAACGCGCCAAAGCATGGGTGTGGCCACCGCAAAATTCCATAAAGCGGTAGATGCGGTCTGGGTCGGCCTCGGCTTTAATAGCCGTTGAAAGACCTTGCGCCAATTCGGCGTCACGAAATTCGTCGATGTATTTCATTGAGCCGCTCCTTGCACAGCCGCCTCGCCCATTTCAGCGAACAACTTCAAGGTTTTTTCAGCCTCAACGGGGTCAAGCTTTGCGAGCGCATAGCCCACGTGAACGATAACGTAATCGCCCAGCTCAACGCCTTCGACCAAGTCTAGGGAGACTTCTTTGACAACGCCTTCCAACTCGACATCGGCTAAGCCGTCATCGCGCAATTTCACGACCTTTGCGGGGATCGCATGGCACATGGGGTATCCTCTCTTAAGCGGTTTTGGCTGTTTTGTTTTGGACCAGCGTTATTTGTCGCTGTTCGATCCAGTCGTACCAGTCCTGAAGACCGTCGCCCGTGAGCGCCGACAGCTGGATGACTTCGATATCGGGATTGATGCGCCGTGCATATTCAATGCAGTTGTCCACATCGAACGGCACGTAGGGCAGCAAATCGGACTTGTTCAAAATCATCAAATCGGATGCATGGAACATGTCGGGGTATTTGAGCGGCTTGTCTTCACCCTCGGTCACCGACAAGATCACAACCTTGGCGGCTTCGCCCAAATCAAAGGCGGCGGGGCAGACCAAGTTGCCGACGTTTTCAATGAACAAAATGCCACCCGCGTCCAGCCCCCCACCTTCGCTGTCATCACGCTCCACCAGCTGTTCCACCGCACGGCCCACCATGTGGGCATCCAAGTGACAGCCCTTACCCGTATTCACCTGAATGGCAGGTACCCCTGCGTCACGAATGCGGTCTGCGTCCAGTGCGGTTTGTTGATCGCCCTCGACCACGGCGACGGAGCGGTCCTTTGCCAAATCAGCTGCCGAACGCGCCAGCAACGTGGTTTTTCCCGAACCCGGTGACGACACCAAGTTAAGCGCCAACAGATCCAACTGGGCAAAACGGTCGCGGTTGTGATGGGCCAAGTGGTCGTTCTTGCCCAGAATATCTTCTTCGATTTGTACAATGCGAGCTTGGCTCATGCCCGGAACGTGCGCGCCGCCAATGCCTTTGCCGTAATGCAGATCGCCTTCACCGTCCACATGCTCGTGCACATGGTCGTGGTCGTGATGATGATGGTGATCGTGGCTGTGATTATGATCATGATCATGGTGATGATGGTGGTCATGCTGGTGATCGTGGGTGTGGCCTTTTTCGCCTTCCACTTTCACATTGTCTTCACCGCAGCCGCAAACCGTGCACATGGGCATCTCCCTTTTTTTTGATTGGCTCAGAAATAGCAGAAACCGTGCCACAGAGGCCTTCTTGCATGCCAAAACGCTAAAGCGCTTTCCATTTCAGAAGCCTAGCTTCCACCTGCCCAAGAGTTAGCAAACAAAAAGCACTAAAAACCGACAAGTTAGTTGGCAGTCATAGTAACTTACCTTCCAGCCAAGTCGAGTGATAAGTTAGTGTCAGGACCTAGTGAACGGTGCACACCATGCACGGGTCGAAAGACCGCACCACGTGCTGGACTTGGACCGGAGATTTTTCGCTCTCATCCACTGCGGTGCCCGCCAAAGCGTGTTCCAAGGGACCGGGAATGCCCTGGCCGTCGCGCGGTGAGAAGTTCCACGTGGTGGGCGCAATAATTTGATAGTGCTGGATTTCGCCGCGCTTGACGCGCATCCAATGGCCGAGCGAGCCCCGCGCGGCCTCCACCAGACCGGCCCCCTCGCCATTGATGTCGTGAACATCTACGTCATCCACGCAGACAGGAGCGCTGGCTTCCATGTCACCGATCCAACTTTCCATAGATTGGATCAAGCGTGCACTTTCCACCATGCGGGCCAAAATGCGCACGAAGACGTTGGCCGGACCGGAGCCAATCAACGCGCTGATCAAGGGCTGGCCCGCCACCAATTGCCGCGCCACCGCGCCAACCTCGACGGGTTGGCTGTCCACGCGTGCCGCTTTGCACCACGAATAGGCCCCTTCGCGATCGACAAACGGTTGGGTGTCGCCTTGGGCAGGGTGGGCTTTGTCACCCATGACCCAGGCATGGGCCGGGTCCTCGTCAAAGCTGTCGGGTTTAAGGTCTTGCAACACACCGCCATCCATGACGCCCGAACGCCACAAATTGGCGTCTTGCAAATGGTAGGCGCCAAAGCTCATAAACCGAGCGTAACCTTGGCCTAAGTCCGCCAAGCCTAAGTCATCAACCAATGTCATGAACCGGGCGAGATCGCCGCCTTTCACCCGGTTGAGATCGTCCAGCGTGCTCAAGCCCGCCATCTCTTCAACCGTGCAGCCGAACACGTTGCTTTCCAAAAACACCCGCGTGTCGGCAATCACAGAACGCACACGGATCAAGTCGCTCACATCCGGAGAACGCGTCAATCCCCCCGGTTGAATAGCCAAACTGTGCGGCCACTTGCCCGCCAAAATGCCGGTGATGTGCAACAAACGCGCCCGGGCCTTGAGCCACTGGGCAGCCCCCGTTCCTGCGTTGGCACAAAATCGCTGTTCAATGTCGCCATACCAAGACTTTTCTGCGTACACTTTGCGCGCAAAGTCCGGCATGAAAAACAGATAAAAGTGCGTGAGATGATCCGACAGGTTTTCCGCCGCATGCACCAAGTTGACGCCAAGCTGGCCGTTGGGCTCTGGCGTGATGCCAAACGCTTCGCTCAACGCCTGGGCACTGGCGACGGACTGCGACACCGAACAAATGCCGCAGATGCGCGGCGTGATGGACAAAGCATCCAACGCCGGACGGCCTTGCAGAATTTGTTCAAAGCCGCGAAACATGGACGCATTGACGTGGGCCTCTTTGACCAGCCCGGCGTCGATATCCAAAGTGACTTCCAAGTCGCCCTCAACGCGGTTGAAGGGGCCAATGATGCGTTTTGTCATTCGTCATCCCTTTTACGAGCAGGCGGCACCACCACATGGTCGGAGCGTGCGTTCGATTGCACACGTTTCGGCGTCGCCGATTTCGATAGGGCCGCCAACGCCATGAACCAAGCCTTGGGCATATCCAAGGGCAAGCCCACCGGAATGCCTGCGCGCTTGGCCGTGCGTTGGAATGCCGCGGGAGGATTTTCGAACCCGGCTGATGTGCAACCAATGCACGGGAAACCCGCGTCAGGGCAGCCGCCTTTGGACCCGTTCCAAGAGCGCAAGTTGCAATCTCCCACCGCTTGGGTGGCTTTGCAGCCTAAGTTTTCCATCAAACAGCCCAGGAAAGAAAACTGAGAGGCACTGGCTTTGAATTCGTAATATTCGTTGCGCGAACACCCGTGGTGCGCCAAGTGGTCGGCGAAGAAACGGGGACGCCCGCTGATGTCCAACTGATCTTTGTTCAACCCCACCGTCGCCAACAGGCTCAAAGTTTCCGAAATCCAGTCGGGATGGGGCGCACAACCGGAAATGTTGACCACCGGCAGGCCACCTTTGGAGACAAAATCTCGCCCCAGCAAACCGCCTTCTTCTGCCCCTTCGTACTGCAAACCACACGCATCCGTTGGGTTGGCGCTGGCTGCGGGGATGCCGCCAAATGCCGCACACGTGCCAACGGCCACAACATAACGCGCGTGGCGCGCCAAATCTTCAATCCAGGCTGAATACGGCCGGTCCGTACCCGACATCATTTGGAATTTTCCGGTGCCCCCGGGACCGCGCAACACCGAACCCTCGACACATAAAGCGTCCAGCGTTTGCGTCCCGTTCACGACCGACTGCAAGATGTCGAGAGCTTCTTCGCCACTTTCTTCACTGATGGCCGGATGCCACAAGACGTTCACATCAAAGGCTTTCAGAGCGGCCATCAAGCCACGGTCTTCGGCGGTCAAGGCCGACATGGTGCAGCCCCCGCAACTCCCTGCTTGCAGCCAGATGATGTTGAAGCTCACGCTATTCGACCTCCAACTCTTTGACCCGCATGTCTTCGCCTTCGGTGACGATCAAACGATGCCCGCCACATTTGGGGCAGCCTGCGACACGATCGGCGATTTCGACCTGTTCGACACAGTCGTCACACCACGCTTGGCCAGGCGGGCGCAGGATTTCCAGCTTCGCCCCTTCGGCCAAGGTGCCCTTGGTCACGGCTTCAAAACAAAACGAGATGGCTTCAGGGTCCACGTGGGACAGTTGGCCGATTTCCAGCCACACACACAGAACCTTTTTGAAGTTTTGCGTTTTGGCATTGTCTTCTAAAATTTGCACCATACCCTCGGCCAGGGACATTTCATGCATGCGAAAACCTCACGTTAAAGTGCCTACCTTCACTTATAGCGCTCATGATGCGTTTTGGAAAATGAACAAATCGCGCGTTTAAGCGTTTGCGTTGGGTCCTGCACTGTTGCGCACGCCACCGCTCAAGAAACTGCGGCGGCTCAATTCTTTGGGACCGGATTGTTCTTTGGCAAGGGTTGCGGCACCGTCAACGGGTGCGTCCGCGCACTTGGAAGACGCACACTTGGCCGCGACCAACTCTTCTTCCTTGATGGCGTCCATATCTTCACCAGACAGGAACTTTTTGAAGCGTTTTTCATCCAGGCTGTTTTCTGGGTCCGGATTTTCCACCATCAAAACTTCCATAAACGCCGTGGCGCTCGCCTGTGCGTGGGGGTGGTGTTCGAACTCGTGCATGGGGGAATAGATGGCATAGCCGTAATAGGGCCCCACGCCTTCGATTTCGTTGGCAAGACATTCATATTCGCGCGCCGGGAACGGGAATTCTTTTTTGGTGCCGACTTTGTCGTTCGACCAGTCTTCGTCGGCGCGCGGGAACACCAAAAGCGTCATCAGCCACGGTGTGGTAATGACGCCAACGATGCGACCGTCATGTTCGGTAAAGCCAATGGCTTCAACCTCTAACACCGGATTTTCGATGGGCAGGCCTTTGAGGCTGTTGTCATAGATCGCCTGAAAGGCTTTTTGAACGTCTGCAGACAGTTGTTCCGGCGTTGTCATAGCTGAACCCTCTTAGGTGTTTTTGTTGGCTTGGTCGCCCAGGCCGGGGAAGTATTGGTCGATGTCGACGTTGTCATTGCCGCTCATGATCTCGCTGAGACCTTCCAGCGCCAAGTTCATGTCTTTGGCCTGTTGTTCCGTCAGAACCTCGCGGGCGGAGCCCAAAAAGTTCAAGACCCACGTGCCAACGGGCTGCTCGCCGATCAACATCATGTTGACCTCGACCACGCCGTTACGGCCTTCTGCGCGCGAGACGAACTCGCCGCTTTCCACGATTTTAACGGGTGCACCGATGCACATATTTCACAAAACCTTAAAGCCCTAAGAGGCCGTTAGGGTCTTCGATTTACGAAGACCCGTCAAGCCTCAAGCTTGAGCGTCCATATTGGCTTCATATTCGGCCTGACCGGCCCAGTAACACGGCAACGCTTCTGCGCGCTCGGTCACGTCAATGCCAATGTCTCTCAACTCTTTGACCAGTTGAACCACCATGTCATCCAAGCCGGCTTGAGCTTCGGGGCTCAGTCCCAACTTGTTTTCCAAGTGGTGCGGAACCATGCCGACGATGGTGATGTGCTCGGGACTTTGGCCTTGCAACGCCAACAGCGCCAACAAGTCCGACAGCCCCAACTGGTGATTGGACAGTTTGGTTTTAAAGAACTGCGGCACCTGTTCATCGGCGATGCGCACGATGGTCCCGGCCGCAGCGCCTGTGTTGATGGCGTCAGCAACAATCAGGTGCTTCACGCCGCGCATGGGCTCCAACAATTCGGTGCCCGTGGTGCCGCCGTCCATCAAATCCACCACACGATCGTCGGTGGATTTGATGTCATAGCGGCTTTCCAGCTCTTCGACGGCTCTCACCCCGATGCCTTCATCCTGCATCAGCACGTTACCCATGCCAATGACCAGGACGTCGGCGTCGACGTATGCGCTAAAGCCAGCCATCTTAAAGCGCCTTCACTTTCACGATTTCGTTCTCTTCGGTGTCGACCATGTGGATCGCACACGCGATGCACGGATCGAACGAGTGAACGGTACGCAGAACTTCCAGCGGGTTTTCCGGATCGGCCACGGGGTTGTCCATCAATGACATCTCGTAAGGACCCGGTTGACCGTCGCTGTCGCGCGGCCCGGCGTTCCATGTGGAGGGCACCACCGCCTGGTAGTTCTTGATCTTGGCGTCTTCGATAACGACCCAGTGCGAAAGCGTGCCGCGGGGTGCCTCGTGGAAACCAAAGCCTTCGATTTCGCCTTTCGGGAAGACCGGAGCGTTGAAGGTATCCGTGTCACCCGAAGCAACGTTTTCGACCAACTTGGTCCACTGATCGTTCAAGACGTCCAACATCACCGCGCAACGGATGGCGCGCGCCGCGTGGCGACCGATGGTGGAGTTCATGGCTGACAGCGGAACTTCGGGGATCTTGGCAACCGCCTTGATGGTGCCGACCGCTTCGTTCAAGTACTTGGTGTAGCGCGGCTCGCCTGCGGCAACGTTGGTGAGAACGTTGGCCAAGGGGCCCACCTCTGCACGTTTGCCGTAGAACGTCGGTGCTTTAACCCACGAGTATTTACCTTCGTCTTGGAAGTCGGTGTACTGCGGGTTGGTTTCACCTTTGAACGGATGAAGCGGCTGATCGCCTTCGTACCAAGAGTGCTTGGAACTTTCGGCCACACCGTCACGGAAGTACGGATCGTTGAAGTTCTCGATCTTGCGGAAGGTCGAGAAGTCGCCGTTTTCAATGAAGCCACCCATGGTGTCGAACACGGTGCCCTTGGTGTCTTGCGGACAATCGGGGACGGACAGGTAGTTGGTGACGCCGCCACCGACCGTCGTCCAATCCAGATAGAACGCACCAATGGCCGGAACGTCGGACATGTAGACGGACTTCACAAAGTGTTCCAGCTTGTCGATGAAACCTTTGATCAGCATCAAGCGTTCGATGTTCAACACAGACGGTGCGTCGTGGCTGATGGAGTTGGAAATACCACCCACCGCGACGTTTTGAATGTGCGGGCTTTTGCCGCCCAAGATGGCCACGATCTTGTTGCAATGGTTTTGGATGTCCAAAGCCTGCAGATAGTGAGCAACCGCCATCAGGTTCACTTCTGGCGGAAGCTTCATGGCCGGGTGTCCCCAAAAACCACTGGCAAACGGGCCCAGTTGGCCGGTCTTCACAAACGCGGCCAAGCGTTCTTTGACTGCGGTCATTTCATGCACGCCATTGCCGGACCAGTCCGACAGGCTTTCGGCGAGCTTCGCGGTTGCAGCCGGATCGGCGTCCAGTGCGGACACAACGTCCACCCAGTCCACAGCGGACAGGTGATAGAAGTGCACGATGTGATCTTGGATCGCGTGTGCGGTCTGGATGATGTTACGCACCAACTGGGCGTTCACCGGGATTTCCATTTGCAACGCATTTTCAACGGCACGCACAGATGTAATGGCGTGCACCGTGGTGCACACACCACAGAAGCGTTGAGTGTAGGTCCAGGCTTCGCGCGGGTCGCGGCCCACCAGGATCTTTTCAATGCCACGCCACATTTGGCCGGACGACCAGGCTTTGGTCACTTTTCCCTCATCAACTTCCACATCGATACGAAGGTGGCCTTCAATCCGGGTAATGGGGTCAACGGTAATACGAGTAGTCACGATTTCTCTCCTTAACCGAACTTCTTAGGCTTGTTCGCTGCGATGCAGGACAGGCAAGGTTTTGACAATGATCAGGTAGATCATGATTTCAAATGCAATAACGCCAAGGGTCACCATAATTTCAGGACCGGACGGGAAGTAGCTGAAGCCGGCCCCCGGGTCGTAAGTGAACAAAAAGGCGTTGAAACGATAGAGCGATCCGGCAAACAACATGGCTGTTGCCGCAATCACCAATTTTGCCGGGCTTTGATTGTGCGCCGGAGACATGATGATAACCGCTGGAAGGATGAACAGAGCCATCTCAATGATGAACAAGATGCTGGACATATCGCCCGCAAAGATCAGGCCAAGCTTGCCCTGAGAGCCCAAGATGACCAAACGGATCACCACGAACGCCGCCATCAAACCGACAGCCACTTTGCCCAAGACCGACAACAAAGGCGTTTCATCCGAACCGCCGAAGCTGACGCGTGCCAATGAGGCTTCGTAGATGACAATGGAATAGCCCATGATCATCGCCGTGATCACCGCCAACAAGGGTTGGAAGTGAACCACTTGCCAGAGCGGATCGACTTTGTAGCCCATGATAATGAGCATGGAGCCAAGCGAGCTTTGGTGCATGGTCGGCAACAACAACCCGAGCGCGATGAAGAAGAACAAGACTTTGTCCAAAACCTTCAACAAGCCCTTCGCGCCGATGCGCTCCAAGAACGCAGGCGAAAATTCGATGATCAACACGATGATGTAGAGCGAAACACACAGGCCCACTTCCAACATCACGGAGTTGAAGTTCCAGTTCCACGGCAACAAGATGTTATAGAACTGCCACCAGCGGCCCATGTCGAAGATGGCGCCAAAGCCGCCTAAGGCATAACCCGCCAAGCTCGCCAACAAGGCCGGACGCACCAACGGGTGGTACTTGCCTTTGTTGAAGACGTAGACCGTGAACGCCAAAGCATAACCGCCACAGGCGAGGCCCGTGCCGATGATGACGTCATAGACAACCCAGATGCCCCAGGGATAACCGCTGTTGATGTTGGCAACAGCCCCCATGCCATCGGTGAAGCGTTCCACCATGAAATACAAGCTGATGATGAACACCGTGAAGAAGAACAGGAAGGCCGGCGTGAGGATGCGACCCCCTAAAGGTTTAAACGCACTCATTGCTCGCCTCCTTCATCGCTATCAGCGTTGCGTTTCACGACGAAGCTAAGCCCCGCCAAAGCAACCGCCGGAAGCGCCAAGTAGCTGTATAAGGTATGCTGAACACCTTCGGAAACGGACGCGTAAGACCGTTCTTCCAAAGGCGGCATGCCAAGTTTGTCAAACGAGACAGCGGAAATGTGCATGACATTGGTGCCGCCAGCTTCCTTTTCGCCCCAGACATGGTCTTTGTAGTCCGGAACGGCTTTTTCGTGGTAGCTGTCGGGCTTGCTGAGATCGCCCATCGGGTAGTTGTAGGTTTCGCCCGGTTTTAGCGCCGTGCGTTTCTTGGCTTCCGCTAATAAGGCATCGCGCGTCCCGAACAAGGTCGCACCCGTAGGACAGACTTCAGCACAGCCGGTCATCTGACCATTGTCAATGCGCTCCACACCTTTTTGGTTACACATCTGGCATTTGTTGATCTGACCAAACGTTTCATCATATTCAAACTGCGGAACGTTGTATGGGCATGCCGTCATACAGGTCCGACAGCCAATGCAGGCGTCCGGATTGTACGTCACGATGCCGGTACGGTTTTGACGTTCCAGCGCGGTGACGGGACACGCCGAAACGCAGCCCGGATCGACACAGTGCATACAGCTGCGCTTTTCGAACGCGAAGCCGTTTTTCTCTGCGTCTTTATATTTACCGTTGCCGTCTTTGTAGATCTTGATGACGTTCAACGTATCACCGCTGAGATCGGACGCGGAATCGTAGTAATCCGCACCATCGCGGTAGGTCGGCTCCATGCCGTTGACTTCTTTACACTTGTACACACAAGCCTTGCAGCCCACACACAGTGTGGAGTCATACAGCATCCCGACGGCTTCTTCGGCGGGCTCCAAATTGGGGCGCGCCTCGGCCTCACTCACGACCCCTGCCGTGCCGCACAAAGCGGCGGCACCGAGGCCACTTTTTAGGAAATCTCTCCGTTTCATGAGATCACTCCCTCAACTGTCTTGGTTTTCGGTGTCGCCACCCATTTTTTTGGCGGCCATCAACGAAGCGCCAACCGCGGCGCCTGCAGCAGCGCCACCCAAGGCAGCAGCAGTCGGCGAAATGCCGGTCGCATCTTCACGGGCATCGATTTCCGGGAAGGCGTTCGGCGGCGTGTGGGTTTTGACGTCAGCCAACGAGAACAGCGGCTTGTTGAAGCCCACGCCTTCTTCGGAACACCCAAAGCACGGATGCCCAACACCAATGGGCCAAACACCACCACCGACGTTGTTGAATTCCAAGCTCGGGCAGTTGTTGTAGGTTTCCGGACCTTTGCAGCCCAGCTTGTACAAGCAATAGCCCAATTTGTGGCCTTCGTCGCCGAACTCCGTCGCAAAGCGCCCTGCATCGAAGTGCGGACGGCGATAGCAGTTTTCGTGGATCAAGCGGCCATAAGCCCACTTCGGACGATTTTGCGCATCCAACGGCGGCAATTTGCCGAACGTGACGAAGTACAAAACGGTGCCCAAGAAGTTCGCCGGGTTCGGCGGGCAACCGGGAATGTTGACGACCGGCTTACCGGGTAGCACAGCTTGCGTGCCTTTGGCTTCGGTGGGGTTGGGCGAAGCGGATTGAACACCGCCCCAGCTGGCGCAAGACCCGAACGCGACGATGGCGGCGGCGTGCTCGGCAGCTTCTTGGGTCAGGTGCAACATGGTTTCACCGGCAATCTTGCAATAGATACCGTCTTCAGCCACCGGAATGGCACCTTCGACCACCAGAAGATATTTGCCTTTGTTTTCTTCCATGGACTTTTTCTTGATTTCTTCGACCTTGTGCCCCGCACCCGCATCTAGGGTTTGGTGGTAGTCCAGTGAAATCATGTCCAAGATGAGGTGTTCCAAGGACGGCTGTTCAGAGCGCAGCAAAGTCTCCGACGGACCCGTGCATTCTTGACCGTGTAACCAAATCACCGGCGGACGACGCTTCGGCTCGGCAATCGCTTGGGCCATTGCCATTGCACCTTTGGTCGAAAGCCCCAATGAAGCTGCAACACCTGTACAGAAAGTCAAAAAAGTGCGGCGCGATACGCCAAGGCGTTTTTCCACCAAGGAAAAATCAATTCCGCCTGTGTCGAGTTCTTTTTCAGTCATTGAGAGCCCTCCGTCTCCAGCCATCGTGTTATTGACCGCAATTCCCTCAAGCTCCCCAGTGGTCGCGCACGAAATCTACGGCGTTGTGTGTTAAACAACCCGAAAAGCACTTTCCATGCCAATGCAGAGGTGATTCAAAAATCCTTATCATTCTTAAGGTTATATGACGCTTGTTTGAATCTTTTGATTTTGCGCATTCGGACAAAACTGGAAATAAATTTTCCAGTATGGTTAAGCACTAACCACTTTCATTTCCCCACGAAGTTCACACAATCGTGTTAAACTGCGGCAATTCGGGGCCGTGTCGGAAAGGGGCGAAAAGATGGATGACCTTCTACCCGGAATTCGGGTCAGTGTGCGCGCTTTTATCCGCCGCAAAGACCAGGTTCTGGTTCAAAAGAAGCGCAATGAGGATGGATCGCATCACTATTGTCTGCCTGGCGGGGCTCTCGATCCAGGGGAAACCTTGGCCGAGGGGCTAAAACGCGAATGCGCGGAAGAAATCGGCAGTAAGATCAAAATCGTCGATCTGCTTTACGCCGCCGACTATTTCAAAGAAAAAGACACCAAGCCGCCCAACCGCCGCCAGCAGGTAGAATTGATTTTCAACTGTACTGTGCGCAAAAACTACAAAGCCAAAAACGGCCCCAAACCCGACAGGCGACAAGTCGGCGTCGAATGGATGAATATTTCAGATCTATGTCACAAATGTTTCACCCCCCAAGGCTTGTCCAAGGTTCTGACCCAAAGTATACCCAAAAGCCCCACCTACATCGGATTGATTGATTGATATTCCATGCGTATTCCCAAGCCCGTTCGGGACAATTTGTACTTTTTGCTGGCCGAAACCAGTTCACAAATTGCCAACTTGCAAGTGCTGCTGGAAACGGCGTCCGCATCCGTGGCGCAGCGCATTATGGATCGGCGGGGCTATACCTATAATTTAAAGATGCGCATCCACGACGGCTGCATCGAAACCTTGCGCGCCAACAAAAAGGGCACCGTGAACATCTATTCCTTGCGCGCGGCGGAAGCCTTGGCCACGGACTTGGAGCGCCTCACCGACATCTGCCACGACTGCGTCGGGTTTATGAGCAACTTGAAACGCAAAGAGACCCTCAAAAAACGACCCTTCGCCAAATTGCTGAACGATATCTTGCAAGGTCTCGACATGGTTGAAACGGCCTTGGACGAAGACGACACGCGCGTGGCACTGAAAATCGGCAAGATCGAACGCAAGTTGGATCGGGAATATGACAAGCTGTTTCGCCAACACCTCAAAGACGTGCGCAAAAGCAAAGTGCCGGGCGATGTGATGACCTCGCTGATCATCGCTCAACGCATCGAAGAAATGGGCGATGTGTTGCTGGATGTGAGCGAATCCATCATCTCCGCCAAGCTTGGCAAGCCCATGCACATCGACCGCTTCCGCTCACTGGAAACGGCGTTGTCGGATTTAGGGCTTATTGACGCAGATGTGGAAACCATTGCCGAAACCAAATCCGGCAGTGGCATTTCCGGCATTTCGCCTGCCAACAGCGACGAACCCGGCTACGTCGCCATTTTCAAAGATGGACAAAAAGACAAGCTGATCGAAGAGCGCGACAGCGTGGAAAGCTGGCACGACATCTACCCCGGCCTCGCCCCGCAAATTCTGTCCTATAAAAAGAAGGGCAAAAACGCGGCCCTGTTGATCGAACACCTGCCGGGCCTCACCTTCGAACACATCTTGTTGCAAGAAGACGACGAGCACTTGGCACGTGCGCTCAAACGATTAACCAAAACACTCAAAGCGGTGTGGGGTGAAACCAAAAAGAAGAAGGCTGTTCCGGCACTGCACATGCGACAATTGAAAAAACGCTTAAAGAGTGTGCAAGACATTCACCCGGACTTTGCCCGTCCGCCCAAATCCGTATGTGGGACCAAGGTCGCATCCCTTGAAGACTTGCTGGCGCGTGCAGAAACTTTGGAACAAAAGTTCGCCCCCCCCTTTTCCGTTTATATCCACGGCGATTTCAACTTGGACAACATCATCTTCGACAGTGACGGTAAGAAGATCCATTTTGTTGACCTGCATCGCAGCTGTTACATGGATTATGTGCAAGACGTTGCAGTCTTTATGGTGTCGAACTATCGTTTGCAGGTGTTGGACAAAACCACCCGCCGCAGGATACACGACGTTGTTGTCGACTTTCACGCGTTCGCTCACGAGTTCGCCCAAAAGAACGGCGACAAAACGTTTGAGCTGCGCTTGGCCCTGGGCTTGGCGCGTTCGTTCATCACCTCGACCCGCTTTATCTTGGATCAGACCTTGGCGCGCAATATGTATCTGCGCGGACTTTATATCTTAGAGCGCCTCAACAGTGTCTCGGCAAAAAATGCAAAGTCGTTCAAGCTTCCCATTGAGGAGTTGTTTTCATGAGCCAACCGCGCATCGCCACAATCGGTATCCCCGGGAAATGGTCGACAGAAGTTTTGGCCGACGCATTGGAAGCCAAAACCGGATTTCGCCTTGTTCTGGATATGGCACACATTTCCGCTGATCTTGCCACCAACACACTGTGGGCGGGCGACCAAAACTTGTGTGAGCTGGACGGCATCGCTGTCAAAAAGATCAGCCAGGTCTACAGCCCCAACACCTTGGACCGCATCGAACTGTTGCGCATTGCAGAAGGGCGCGGCGTGCGAGTCTTTTCCCCGGCTGAAACCATCGTGCGCATGATTGACCGTTTGGCGTGCACGGTCACGCTGCGCAACGGTGATATTCCCATGCCCGACACGGTCGCCACCGAAAGTGTCGACGCCGCCATGAAAGCTGTCGACGACTTCGGGGCTGCCGTGTTTAAACCGCTCTATTCCACCAAGGCCCGCGGCATGTGCGTGATTGAATCCAGCGATGACAACATCCAAGAAGCCATCGAGGCCTTTCGCGCTCAAAACCCGATGATGTACATCCAGAAAAAACTGGACCTGCCGGGGCGTGACTTTGGCATGGTCTTTTGCGGCGGCAAATATTTGGGCACCTACGCCCGCGTGGCGCAAAACGATGCGTGGAACACCACGATCAACGCGGGCGGCAAGTACGCGCTGCACGAACCGCCCCAAAGCACCATCGAACTGGCAGCCAAGGCCCAATCGCTGTTTGGCATGGACTTCACCACCGTAGACGTCGCCGATACACCTGACGGCCCCATCGTCTTTGAAGTGTCCGCTTTTGGGGGATTCAAAGGCGCCCAAGAGGGCATCGGCATCGACGCCGCCGACATTTATGCCGACTATATGATTGAACAGGTGAGCACATGAGTAACATTGCTAAACAGCTGAGCCAGGGTTTGGAACTCGCCGAAGGCCAAGTGGTGTTGGGGCTGAGTGAGTATCGCATCGGCTTGCGCTCCAATTCACATGAGCTGCTGGAAAAGCTCGGCGTCTATTTTGCCCATACCCTGGATGCAGGTGAGCCCGACATAGAAGTCATTGCTTACGAAACCGCGCCCCAAGACTTAGGCCTCGACTTTATCGACTGGAAGCGCGAGCCCGGCAAGACCGGGCGCAAAGACGCCTATGTGGATGTGGAAGACGGGCGCCTCGTGCAAAAGGTGCGCACAGGCATGGTGTTTTTACAAAGCGAAACCCATCGCATCGCCGCAGGTCCGTGTCTCGCCAACGACAACCAAGTCATCAATTTCATCAATGCCCAATACATGAACTGGCTGCAAAACAATGGCGAGCTGATTTGTCATGCGTCGGGCTTGGTGGTGGACGCTCGCTGTCTGGGCATCGCCGGTTTTTCCGGAGGGGGAAAGTCTACCTTGATGTTGAAGGTGCTAGACGACGACAACGTTCACTACCTCACAAACGATCGGCTATTTATCGCCAAGGACAACACCCACGTGCGCGCCACGGGCATCCCGAAACTTCCGCGCATCAACCCCGGAACCATCGTGCACAATGAAAAACTCAAAAGCATCTTGAGCCCAGAGCAGCAAGAGCACTTCCTGTCTATGCCGAACGAAGAACTTTGGCACATCGAAGACAAGTACGATGTTGATGTGGAAGACGTCTACGGTGAAGGCAAGATCGCACCGACAGCTAAACTCAAAGCGTTTCTTGTGCTCAATTGGACGCGCGATGGCGAAACGCCGTGTACCTTCACGCAGGTCGATTTGGCGAAACGTCCAGAACTGTTGGAACGCGCCATCATGAAATCACCTGGACCGTTCTACCAGTTTGCCGACGGTTCCTTTTTGCAAGACGACATGCCTTTGGACCCGGCACCCTATCTGGACATGCTAAAAGACATTCCCATTTTCGAAGTCAGCGGCACCATAGATTTCGACGCTGCCACGCAATTTTGTCTTGAGCAAATGAAAGGTTGAACGCCATGACCCGCGAAGTCCTTTTGTTGCGACACGCCAAGGCCCACAAGCATACGGATGCTGGTGACAAACAGCGCGAGCTCAAAGACAAGGGTAAACGCAATGCCCAGCGCATCGGTGTGTGGTTGGCAAAAAATGACAAGGTGCCCGATTGCATCATCAGCTCACCTGCCATTCGCGCCAAACGCACGGCGGAAAAAGCATGCAAGACGGCTGGATTGAACGCAGACATCATTCTGTTTGACAAACGGCTCTATAACGCCGAGCTCAAGGACGTAATGTCCATTTTAAAAGATGCACCGAAGTCAGCACGGCGCGTCATGCTGGTCGGCCACAACCCATCCCTAGAACAAACGTTAGTGCATTTGAGCCAAACGCCACCGCCCAGGAATGAGAAAGACGGTTTTTTGACCAAGGGCACATTGGCCATTTTAGAAACCGACGAAACCTGGAAAAAAATCCAAAAGCACACCTTCAAATTTGTCGATGTCATCGAACCGAGCACGTTGCCCAGACTGTTTCCCTTCCCCGACATCAACGGAACCGAAGAGCGCGCGCGCCCGGCGTACTATTACACCCAGTCTTCGGTCGTGCCGTTCCGCCGCACTGACGACGGGTTGGAAGTGCTCATCATTTCGTCAAGCAAGAACAAACATTGGGTCATCCCCAAGGGCATTCACGATCCGGGCCTGACAGCCGAACAATCAGCGGCTAAGGAAGCCCGTGAAGAGGCGGGCGTGGAAGGCCATGTGCTGCCTACCCAGATCGGCTCTTACACGTACCCGAAATGGGATGCGGAATGCACCGTCGCGGTTTACCCCATGGACGTCACCCACGTGATCTCTGAAAAAGACTGGGAAGAACGCCACCGTGGACGCAAGTGGGTCTCGGTCGAAGAGGCTTCCCGCATGGTCAAAAATGACGACGTCAAACGCATCGTCGCAGACTTGTCAAAAGCTTTGGGGGGTACGCCATGACCAAACGATATGCCGTATTTTTGCGTCATGGGGACTACCACCAACGCGAAGGGGCGCCCAGTGCCCATCAGCCGTTCGGACTGACCAAAGCAGGCCGAATGCAGGCCCGGGCCTCGACGTTATTGTTAGCCACCATGGCCAGCTCAAACGGCTGGCGCATCCATCCTGTTATTCACAGCTCAAACCTCTTGCGCGGCTGGCAAACCGCCGACATCATCCGCCAAGAATTGGGTGGTATCGAAAGGGTCGACAGCTTTGACGATTTGGCCGAACGCGGACTGGGTTCTGCGGCGAACTTGACCGTAGATGAAATCAACGCGGTGATTGCTGCCGACCCCCGCTTTGACACACCGCCAACCAAGTGGAAAAGCGACAGCCACTACCGCTTGCCTTTACAAGGGGCAGAATCTTTGATGGACGCAGGCGAGCGGGTCGCCGCCCATGTGCGCAAGGCCTTGTCACAAATCAGCCAAGACAACACCATGATGATCTTCGTCGGCCACGGTGCCGCGTTCCGTCACGCAGCCCACGTATTGGGCGCCATGCGTTTTGAGGACATCGCCAAACATTCCATGTTCCACGCCACGCCCGTGGCCTTGCTCGATTGTGCTGACGCCCCTTGGCAACTGTCCGCTGGGGAATGGAAAGTCCGCGCGCCTCAAGAAGAGGCTATGGATTAGCCATGAAAACCGAAAAACGCCCCCCTCCCGTTTTGGATTACCACGGTGCTTCGCGCTTGAATGTGCGCCTCCCCCGCGAAGGGCGCGACTGGACCCATGGCGGACCGAAATCCATTGCCAAAGATGGCGACAACTTGAATATCTTGGTGCAAACGCTGTCCCAAGTGAACGAGCAAAAACTCTGGTCTTGGCCGAAACGCCAGCACTTTTTCTTTTCCGATTTACACGGCGATCCAGATGCATTCGTCGCATCCTTGGTTGCGTCGGGCGGTGTAAAAAAGACCGGTAAAAAACACAACGACTTCTCCCTCACCCAATCCGGGCGCAAAGCCACTTTTGTCATTGGCGGGGATTGTTTCGACAAGGGGCCAAGCTCTCTTGAACTGCTGCGCACCATCAAAGGATTGATTGACACAGGTGCGCGGGTGCGCCTGTTGGCGGGCAATCACGATGTCCGTGTGAAGCTGGGCCTTTCGACCGTGGGACAGAAACGAGACGACCATAACGAACACTTTTTCATCCGCACGGGACAAAAAATCATCCCGCTTATCAAAGAAGTGTGGGGTGTGTATCTCAAAGACGGCAAGGGCCTGAAAGGCGTTCCCCACAAAAAGGAATGTCGCCGCCGTCTATATCCATCCGTCGATTGGTTTGATCATTTCCCAGACATCGCCCAAGATTCAGTGCGCCCGGCCCAAATCAAACGCGAGCTGGGCCGCATCCACAAAAAACAAGACCGCTTTGAAGCACAATGCAAAGAGGTGGGGCTCAACCTGCGCCATGTTTATGCTGCGGCAATGAAATGGCAGGACCTGTTTTTACAGCCCGATGGAGAATTTGCATGGTTCTACAAAAAACTGCGCCTCAGCTATCGCGCAGGATCGTTCTTATTCGTACATGCCGGGCTGGATAATGTCATCGCCAAACGTTTGCGCAATGAAGGCGTTAAAGTCTTAAACCAAGAATTCCGCGAAGCTCTGTACGGCAAGCCTTTCGATTTCTATTACGGCTCTCTTTGCAACACCATTCGCACCAAGTACCGCAATGTCGATCAACCTTTTTCCCAAAAAGGCGCACGCCATGTGCGCCAAGCCGGCATCAGCGCCGTTGTGCACGGCCATCGCAATTTACATTACGGCCAACGCTTGGCGGGGTGCAAAAACCTGCTGAGTTTCGAATGTGACGCCAGCGTTGACCGTCAAACCCGTTCCAAGGAACGGGTTCGCGGTCGCGGGGCTGCTGTGACGATTATCGAACCCCAAGGGCGTGTGCTCGGGGTCTCGAGCGACTATCCATATGTCAAAGTCTTCGAGCCTGAAGCCACGCTGAAGGCGCTGAAAAAAGACAAGTCTAAACTGAGGCGGAAATCATGAAGCATAACGGACGCTTTCGACACGAATCCCTGCAAGACAACAAAACCATTCAAGACTTGCTCCAAGCCATCACCAAAGGTGTCGGTTCCGGCAAAGTGACGCTGGAAGATGACAAAGGCAAGCTGGTGATGGAGCCCGCAGGTATGCTGCGGTTAAAAATCAATGCGGCTGTTGAGGACGGTCAAAACAAATTAGACGTGCGCATCACATGGCAAAGTGACGACGTATCGACCTCTAAGAAAGCACCTTCGGTAAAATAACTATTTGTCTGCAGACGCCATCACGCGAGACGCTTCGGCCTTCAATTCATCAAAACCGGCCAGCGGATAGGTGAGCTTTTTCTTTCCCCGCACGGGTGATTTAAACTCGACATAAATTTCTTTGCCGCTTTTCATCTGTTTGACCAAAACGTCTGCAATGTCAGGCGGCGCAACAATGGAGTTCCCTTTTTGAGGGGACGGCATATTGATCGGCGGATGATCGTCGATGCCGACTGTGATGTGACTTTCCAGAGCATAACCGTAATACGACGCCACCACAAAACCGACTTGGCCGCGATCGAACGCGGGACCGAACTGGACGAAATCCAATCCCTTTTGCGTTTTGTTGAAAAAGTGCTTCACCATAATCCGGCAATACGGGTCCGGGCTGGACTTGTCGACAAAACACTGCGCCTGCCAAGCCCCAATGGTCTTGTGCAGAACTTCACCTTTTGTGTTGGGGGCAGCTGTAGATTCTTCGCTGGCGGAGACAGGATTGGAAATGCTGCTGAACACCCCCAACGTAGCAACCAGGACCAAAGACAAAACCCATTTCGACATCGTTTCGCCCTTTCCATTAGCTTTTTCTCTCTACAAGCTTTTCTGAAAAAAAGGCTGTTGGCAACCGTTAAAAAATCGCGCGCTCAGAACGTTCTTTAGAATTATTCTTATACTTGGAACATTCGTTGAAGAGCGGTTTTGGAAGTTCAAAGAAAGGATCAAATTCGCAGTAATTTAGTTGGGTATTTGCGACTCGTGATTACTCATTAGGACATTGTTTTTAAAGCACTAAAATAATGTGCACCTCGCCGCTACAAGTGGCATGCCCCTTGCGTTTCAACAAACTGTATTTTTCGAAAAGTACATAGCCACAATCACCCTTTGGGAGGGGCTAACATGAAAAAGCTGTTAAGTCTGATTGTCTTGGCCGGAGCGCTCGCAGTTTGGGGCACGACGGATGCAGAGGCCCAATCTGGCTGCTTGTCATGCCACGACGGCATTGAGCGGTTCAGTGAAGGCGACATGCAAAAAGACATCGAAAAATTCGGCGCCACGTTTAGTGACCCGGACGGTTGTACCGTCTGTCACGGTGGTGATCCGAAAGAAACCAAGGACAAAGCAAAAGCACACTCCGGTGCTGCAGCTGCTTTGACCAAAAAAGGCGGTCCTGACGCGTTTTACCCCGATCCGGGTGCGCTGTGGATTTCCGATAAAGCCTGTGGTCAATGCCACACGGGCTATAAGGAACGCCTGGAAAAAGCTTTGATGAATACCGAAGCCGGTAAGATTCAAGGCAACCTTTGGTCCTGGGGTCTGCAAAAAGACCGCAAGGTTATCTACGGTAACTACGACGTTATTGATGAAGACGGTATCGTTCCCGCTGTGGGCACCGACGCGTACAAAAAGTACATGACGGCGTTCGCCAAAGAGCATCCCGATCAAATGCCGAAGAAACTGAAGCAAATGCCGTCGGCTGATATCGATGACATTTCCAAGCACCCGAATACCGCTGGTTACACCTATTCGCGACACGATTGCCAACGTTGCCACGTTGGTATCCGCGGTCGCGAACGTCGTGGTGACTATCGTGGTTCCGGTTGTTCGTCCTGCCACGTCCCGTATTCCAACGAGGGCTTCTACGAGGGCAACGACAAAACCATCGATAAAGAGCAGCGCGGTCACATGCTGACCCACCAAATGCAAGCCACCCGCAAAACCAAAGTTAAAGTGGGCGACAAGCATTATTCTGGTATCCCGGCTGAAACCTGTGTGTCTTGCCACAACCGTGGTAAACGCGCCGGTGTTTCTTACCAAGGCCTGATGGAGTTCCCATACGGCTCGCCCTACAACTCCAACGGCGACGGCAAGAAACAAGACAAGCTTCACACCAAGAAGTACGTCTTTATCAAGGCTGACCTGCACCATGAAATCGAATCCATCGACGGTAACCCGAAGGGCGGCATGCTCTGTCAGGATTGCCACACGTCGATCGATATGCACGGTGACGGCAACATCTTTGGCACCACCTTGGCGCAAGTCGAAGTGGAATGCGAAGATTGCCACGGCACGGTCAAAAAAGCGCCTTGGGAAATGCCGTTGGGTCGCGGTGAAGACTTCGACAAGCCTTTGGGCGACAAAGGTCGTGGTCTGACCAAAGAACTGCCGGATTACATGAAGGAAGCCACGGTTTACGAACCACAAGACGGCTACCTGATTTCTGCACGCGGTAACCCGTTGGGGAACGTCGTGAAGAAAGGTGACGAAGTCATCATGCATTCGGCCAGCGGTTTGGACTTCAAGGTTCCGGTCTTGAACACCATCGACAACACCGACAGTTACAAATCGACCATGGCGAAAGTTGCTATGGGCGAAATTGAGAAGCACCAAGAAACGATGGAATGCTACGCATGCCACGCTGACTGGGCTCCGCAATGTTATGGCTGTCACGTGACCGTCGATTACTCCAAAGGCAAAGACGGCAAGCCGAAGATGGGCACCGACTGGGTGATGAACGCTCAGGTTGGTAAGTCCGCAGAAAACGGCTTGGACGGCGCATGGGCGCTTGGCACCAGCGGCAAGAAGTCGCCGGGCAAAGTGTCCGAGACCCGCTCGTACCTGCGTTGGGAAACTCCAACGTTGGGTATCAACGGTGAAGGCCGCGTCAGCCCGATGATGCCGGGTTGCCAAGTGATCACCTCGGTGATCGACAAGGACGGTAAATTGGTGGCAGAAAACGTCATCAACATGACGCCGGAAGGCAAAGGCCTTGACCACTCAGCAGTTCAACCGCACACCGCAGGCCGTCAGGCTCGCCCGTGCGAAAGCTGCCACGATAATCCAAAAGCGTTGGGTTATGGTATCGAAGGCGGGCGCTTTATGCTCGGCTACGAAAAAGGCTATACCGTCGACTTGGCTGATGGCCAAGGCAACATCATTCCAGGAAAAGCGAAACAGCAAATTGCAGCTATTCCGCAACTGGATCATGATTTGTCTGCAATCATCGATGAAGACGGCAACCAACTCGTGTCGGTTGGTTCTCACTGGGATCTCACCGGTCCGCTTCCCCAAGAAGTGCGTGACTCGGTCGAGAAAGCCGGTGTTTGCCAAAGCTGTCACGAAGAGCGTTTCAATCCTGAATTCTGGGCGAAGGTTTCCGACCCCGGCGTGATGGATATGTACGATCACCAAGAAATGATCAAAAAAGCGCTCGAGGCCTATGCCGAAAAACGCGAAGCTATGAAAAAGATGAAGAAGTAATCTTGAATTAGCTTACCCATATAAGGTGGAGCCAGCCCTCGGGCTGGCTCCGTCCTTTCCTCCCCCTAAGAACACACAAAATAAAAAGAACGAGGTCCGCTGATGAAATCGCTTTTGAAATGGGTATGGCACGACACGTCGAAGCCCGTCTTCGCCGCCATTGTGTTTGCAGCCGGTGTCATCATGTGGGGCGGGTTCAACACGGCCATGGAAGTTACCAACACCATGACGTTCTGTGTCTCATGCCACGAAATGCGAGACAACGTGTACGCTGAGTATCAAAAAACCGTTCACTACCAAAACCGCAGCGGTGTGCGCGCGATCTGCTCCGATTGCCACGTGCCCAAAAGCTGGGGTCACAAAGTGATCCGCAAAATCAAAGCCACAAAAGAAGTCTTTCATTGGGCCTTGGGCACCATCGACACACCTGAGAAATTCGACGCCCATCGTTTGCAACTGGCCCGCAATGTTTGGGAAGAAATGGAATCCAATGGCTCACGCGAATGCAAAAACTGCCACGCGTATGATGCCATGCACGCCGAAAAACAAGGCGACCGCGCAAAGAAAGCGATGAAGGTCGCCGCTGAAAAAGAAATCGCCTGTATTGCCTGTCACAAAGGCCTCGCCCACAAGCTGCCAAACTTTGAAAAACACTTCGCGACACTGACGCAAGCTTTGAACGACGCTGTCGCCAAAGACGACTTGTCCGGCAACACCGTTGTCGCGGCTTCTAAAAATGCAGTCTATATGGACAAGGATGAAAAATCCGAAAAAGCGTTTGACGCCAATCCACTGACTCAAATGAACGTGTTGGAGCGCGACGGCGATTGGTTGAAAGTTCGCCTGGACGCATGGGACCGTGAAGGCGGCGTGAAGCTGTTCAAAAAGCCGGGCCCACAAATGGAAATCGCCAAGCTTGGGTTCGGCGGCATGGACACGGTCCAACAAACCGAAGAGTTCATCGACAAGGAAACCGAGCTCACGTGGCACAAAGTCAACATTGAAGGCTGGGTCAAAAAGGGCGCTTTAGTTTCCGACGCATCCGTAGTCCGTAAGTATGCCGACGAGTTGTGGCGCACCGATTGCCAACTCTGCCACACCCTATATCCCGCGACCCAATACGTGGCCCGCGATTGGGTTAAAGAAACCAAAGCCATGCGCCGGTTCACAAAATTGGAACCGGACATGTTGGAGCTTGTGAAGATTTATCTTCAAGACGGCTCCAAAGACATGGTCTCTACGAAGTAGTGGAGACGAGATGATGCACCAGGCTGACTACCCCATCGTCGTCTTGGTCATCTTGTCGCTGGTTATGGGCGCATCGTTGTCTATGGCCAGCGACATTCCATCCGCGCAACCCATTGACGGTCCACAAGCGGCCCAATCCGTTTGTCCTCAATCTTGCCAACAGCACGATTGCGCCTGGTCCGGTGAATGGCGTACAGATGCAACAGCGCCAGAAGGCGCAGTATGTGATTGTGGTATCGCGCGAACCCGCGCAATTCCAGGCGGTTTGTTCAGAACGCCAGATGAAGCCCGCGCCATGTGCACGGAAACCTGTGGGCTCAATGGAGATACATGGAACGGCAAAATCCAGTCCCTTGCCGGATCGTATGATATGTGCGGGTGTAATTATGTCAGCGATTGGTGCGAACCGAAAAGTTAACCCAGTGCATCCCCCATATCGTTGCGCTCGTCATACGTCTCCCCGCCTTGAGCGTCCCAATCGATATAGCCGCCGTCATACAGGCGCACATCTTTCAATCCTATAATTTCGTGAATGACAAACCAACCGATAGAAGCGCGTAGGCCCGTATCGCTGAACACCACCACCGGCCCGGGCGGTTTTCCGATCACGTCATCCATTAACGCGCGCAATTGCTCTTTGGTTTTGAACAGGCCGTTCTCAAAAAAAGCAACGGGCGGAATGTTAAGCGCCCCATAGATTGTGCCCGGGTCATACACCAAGGGATGCGTCGTATAGCCTTCGCTGCGTTCGGCATCACGAATGTCCAATGGTGGCGTTTGATAATCATCCCCTGCATAAACACCGCCCATATTTGTGATCCACTTACTGGACAAGGTTTCAACTGGGTATTGAGACGAAGTCGCTATGTTGGATTGGCCTTTATCCACCACACCACCTTCCAAGAAATAGAGATGTTTGTGCCCCATCATACGCAATGTCCAAAATAAGCGTGTCGCCGCCGCATACGCCCAAACCCCTGTTTGGCTCGGCCAGATAACAATGTGATCATCAGGTGCTAAGCCGGATTGTTTTGCAGCACTGGATAACTGCTGTGCCGTCGGCAACATTCCCGGCAGCCCGTCATAATCAATGAGCCAGCCTGACTGCTTCAGTATTTCGGGGCCAGACACATGCACGATACGCACTTGTCCTGCGTGCTTCTTTTGAAGCGTGAGCATTTGGTCTGGGCCGATCAACGCAGGTGGTGTTTCTGCACTTTGAACCCCGGAAATTTGCAGCAAAAAGGCACAGATAAAGGGTACAAAAAAGACATAAAAAGACGGAATTTTATTGGGCAGTCGCATAGCCTTTAATCCATTGTTTTATTGGCATTTTATTTGCACAAAAATGCCATATTTTTGGCCTTTAAAGAGCACTTACATGATACAATTTTATCGTCGAAAAGTCCCGCTCTGTTCGCTGTCGAAAAGGTTCACTTTCATGAAAAAAATCATCTCCTCCGCAGCCCTTGCCCTCGCTCTTTTTACAAGCGGCGCGTTTGCTGCAGGCACGTCTCCCGCCATGGAAGCCAGCTCCATCGATAAAGGCTTGGCAGCCATAACAGACGAAAAATACGACGTGGCGCGCACCGAATTCATGGCGGCCGCCGGGCACGGAAACCCCATGGGGTATTACCATCTGGGCGCCATGTATCATCGTGGCCTTGGCGGCGAACGCTCTCAAGTCAAAGCGCTGGAAAACTACCGCAAAGCTGCGGATCAAGGTGTCCCTGAAGCAGAGTTCGCCATGGGGCTGTTTTATCAACACGGCAAAGCCTTTCTCCAAAAGAACCCTGACACGGCCGTCGATTGGTACACCAAAGCCGCCCGCCAAGGCAGTGCCGCGGCGATGTATAACCTGGGCATGATGTACGCCACAGGTGAAGCTGTGCCTATTACCTATGGATCCAATCCCGACTACATCAAAGCGCGCGGCTGGTTTCTCATCACACGCGAAGCCATGGCGTCACCGGGCGATGAAGCGAAAGTTGACGGCATCCTCAAAGAGTTGGAAAGCCATATGACGCCGCGTCAAATGAACAAATCCAAAGAATTTCAAGACGAGTGGAATAAGCAAAATAGCTAATGAGAATCGCCACGAAGCGATCATTACACCCCGAAAAACAGGAGAACGAACATGTTTCGTTTGCTCACCGCTTTTGCCATCACACTCGTCTTCGCCCTGCCCGCAGCGGCGAAGACTGAGCTTTCACAGTTCACCTTCGAAAATTTAGACGGTGGTGACATCAATCTCGGCGACTATGACGGCAAAGTTCTCCTGGTCGTCAACACCGCAACCCAGTGCGGCAATACCCATCAACTGGGTTCATTGCAAAAAGCCTGGGAAGCGCACCGAGATCAGGGCTTGGTTATTGTTGGCATTTCCAGCAACGACTTCGGTCAAGAACCGCGCAAAGGCGAGGCAATCAAAGAATTCTGCACAACCAACTTTAGCGTCGACTTCCCTATGAGCGACCTTACGCATGTGCGCGGCGACAAGGCACACCCGTTTTTCAAGTGGGTGGGTATGGAGTTGGGCGGCAAAAGCCAGCCGTCGTGGAACTTTTTTAAATACCTGATCGGAAGCGACGCCAAGCCCATAGATTATTTCGGAACGGCAGACGATCCGTTGCAGTCTCCCCTGAAGGACGCCATTCAAAGCGCCCTTCAATAAGGATCAGTTCAACAGACCTTTGTCACCTTCGGATTCTTTGATGTGACGGTCGAGCTTGGGGCGGGAAATGCCAAGAATGCGGCAGGCCTCGCCCTTATGCCATCCGGTTTCATCCAAGACGCGCAATACGTATTGCTGTGAAACCTCTTTCAAAGACGGCAGTTCATCGACGGTTTCAGAAGAGCCCCCCAACACATTGGCGAAGGAGAACGGGCGCTTGTCCGGCGTCCCCATACCGCAACGGCACACTTCGTCGGGAAAATCACTACACGTCAACATGTGCCCTGTGCCCATGACGGCAGCCTTCATCAAGACGTTGTCAAGTTCCCGCACATTGCCGGGCCAGTCATAGCTGAGTAAGCTGTCTATGGCCTCCGCGGTGACACCTTGGAAGTTCCGGCGCAAATCGCGGTTGATGCGTTGGATCAAGTGATTGACCAACACCGGAATGTCTTCGCGCCTGTCACGCAAGGGCGGCAGGTGAATATTCACCACGTTTAGGCGGTAGAACAAGTCTTCACGGAAGGTCTTGGCTTCTACAGCATCTGATAAGTTCACATTGCTGGCCGCGATAAAGCGGGCATTACTGGTTTTGACCTTGGTGCCGCCAACGGGAATGTATTCACGCGATTCCAACACACGTAAAAACAAGCTTTGCATGCCCGGCGACAATTCTGTGATTTCATCCAAAAACAGCGTGCCTTCACCAACGGCTTCGATTTTGCCGGGGTTCGCCGACACGGCACCGGTAAACGCGCCCTTTTGATGGCCGAACATTTCACTTTCCAAAAGAGTTTCGACCAAAGCGCCGCAGTTGACGGCGATGAACGGTTTGTCGGCATTGGGACTGGCTTGATGAACCGCGCGGGCGATGAGTTCCTTACCCGTGCCCGATTCCCCTTGGATCAAGACCGTAACCGGATTTTGCGCCACCATGGCGATTTGCTTGAAGACGTTTTTCATGACCTTCGATTGGCCCACCAGCAATTGCTGGGCGCCAAGACCGGCGGTACTGGGCAATACGGCAGAAATTTCGGTTCTTTGATGGAGTGCGCGGTCCACCGCTGCGTCCAACTCCTGAATGTCGAGCGGCTTCATAATGTAATCGGCCGCCCCGCCCTGCATCGCCTGCACGGTGGTGTCGAGGTCGTGAAACGCCGTAATCATGATAATCGGAATGGAGGGTGCTTTATCGCGCATGCGTCTTAACAACGAGAACCCGTCTTGACCAGGCATTCGAACATCTGTGATGACCAAATCGACGTCGTTTTCGACCGCTTCACGGTAACCGTCCTCGGCGTTATGCGCGAGCAAAACGTCATAGCCGCTCCGTGAATAATGCATTTCTAGGGTTTTGCAAATGGCAACATCGTCGTCTGCAATCAGGACTTGCGTCATGCACCCTCCCACATCAATTTCTCTCACATGAGTGACATAAAAAATGTACTCACCTTCCAGTGTGAAATTATATCAGATGTTAGACTTTCCGGCTAGGCTCCAGTACCCTTTGAGGCATGAAACTTTCACATAAAGTCTTTGCCGCGACCTTTGTCATTTCCCTGTGTGCACTGATCGGTGTTGCGTTCCATACCGTGGACCGCATCACCGATATTTTGGTCGCGCGCGCCTTGGATGGTGTGCAAGAAAATGTCCATGAAAACAGCCGTATTTTGTCCGACGCACTGGAAACGACCAAGGCGGAATTACATGTTTTGTCATCGATGTTGTCGGTGCGCAAAAGCCTATCCGCAACCCCACCGCCGATCGCTTTGCGTGAACTGCAACAGGTCTTTGCGCGCCTCATCAGCGCCACACCCTATTATTCTCAAGTGCGCCTGATCAGCGCTGAAAACAACGGCTTGGAAATCGTGCGGGCGGAACGTGTCGAAAGCTCCATTGTTATTCGCCAAGCAGACGAATTACAGGCCAAAGGCAGTCGCTATTACGTCACGGAGACATTGCAACTCGACTTAGGGGAAGTCTTTATTTCCGACCTGGATCTCAACCGTGAATTCGGCGCCATTGTTGAACCACACCAACCTGTGTTTCGCGTTGCCGTCCCGGTCCATAACGAAACCCGCCAAAACCCCTTGGGCATTTTGGTTATCAACGTTGACTTCAAAGAAGTCGCCAAGCGGTTTCGCTACAATGCCGACATTGGCTACCCGGTTGTCACCAACATGAGCGGCGCGTATCTGCACCACCCCGACGACAACAAAACCTTTGCATGGGAGTTCGGACGGGACGAGACCTTACCCGGAGACTTCGCCATCGCCACACAATGGAACGCGTGGGCCGAAGGATCGAAAGCCGTCCCCCTATCCCTCACAACGCATGATCACATCATTTCCGTCCAGCATTTGGATGCCTATACCCAAGATAAGCCCAATGCTGTCGACTGGGTTATTGGCGCAATTTTGTCGCGCACCGCAATCAACGCCATCGGCACGTCGCTGCGTGAACATTTGTATATAACCCTTGCCTTGATCAGCATCTTGTTGGCCTTAGCCTTAGGCGCGATTACGGCTTGGCTGATGCGCCCCATCACGGATCTAACAGAAGCCGCCAACGCCATTGCCGAAGGCCAACCGGATGTGGAAATCTTCGTCACCAGCCGTGACGAGGTCGGCGTTCTTGCCAAAGCCCTCGATCAGATGTTGCATTCCCTGCGTGAAATGGCACGCAATGAAGAGCTCGCCACCATGGGCCGCATGGCGGTGATGATCGCGCACGATTTACGTAATGCGTTGTCCGCTGTGAAAATGAACTTACAGATCCTCAACACCCAAGTGGACGACCCCGACCTGCTCGGACAAATCGAAATTGCATTAGCACAAGCGCTTCACATGGAAAATATCTTGCGCGACTTGATGTCCTATTCAAAGCCCGACCGCCTCCAGCCCGATTGGCAAGACACGTGCAATATGCTCGACACGTGTGCTGCCGCCGTTTTGCCCAATGCCCATGCATCCAACATTTCACTCACAAAATCGTATTCGACGGGTATTCCTGCGATCTATTGTGATCGCACCAAAATACTACAAGCCGTGCAAAACCTTCTGCACAATGCCATTCAAGCCGTCGGCGAAGGGGGCGAGGTCGATCTTCGAGCGTATAGCGATTATTCGGATGGCCAACACGCGGTCATCATCAAGGTCACCGACAATGGTCACGGCATTGACGCAGAGATTCTTGAGACCTTGTTCGACCCCTTTACGACGACGCGCGCAAAAGGAACTGGCCTGGGGCTTGCCATTGTCCATCGCATCGTTGAACAGCACGGCGGTGATGTGTGGGCGCACGACCGCAAAGACACAACAGGGGCCGAATTTGGCCTGTGCCTGCCCATTGAAGGCCTGCTGGCCATGTCAGACGCGCCCTAATGCGTTAGAGAGCACGTGAGACACTTCATCCTCGCCTTCTTCTTCCAAATAGCTGAGGAACGTGCGTGCCGCACGTGATAAATGTTTGCCGTCGCGATGGGCTGCAAACCAACGCCTGCGCAGCGGGAACCCTTGAACGTCCAGGACCGACAAAACACCTGCATCCAGTTCCAGATGCAAACTGTGCAATGACAACACTGCAATGCCCAGACCGCCCAGAACACCTTGTTTGATCGCTTCCGCACTGGCGAGTTCGATGTAAGGTGCTATCTTCAACTCTTCATTTGCGAATATTTGTTCGACGGCCTTGCGCGTACCGGATCCCGGTTCACGCCCAACAATGCGTTCTTCCAAAACGCGCTCCAATTTCACGTTCTTTTTTCCCACCAACGGATGATCGGGCTTGGCAACAAAGACCAATACGTTTTCCAAAAAAGGGTGTTCGACGACGGGCAGGTCTTCGGGCGGCTGACCCATAATAAACACATCGCCTTCATTGGCATTGATGGCGCTCAGCAGCTTTGCCCTATTTGTGATTTGCAAGCGCGGCTCGACCTTGGGGTAGCGTTTGACAAAATTGCCCAACAAGTGCGGTAAAAAATATTTAGCCGAGCTCACCACCGTCACATTCAAGGGCCCCGCCACTTCGCCGCGCAAATCGTCCAAGCCGGATTCCAACGCGCTCATACGCTCCAAGATATCTTGGCATGCCGCATAGACTTCCTCGCCGGCCGTGGTCAAGTGCATGGCCTTACCGATGTGTTCCAGCAAAGGCATGCCGATTTTTTCTTCCAGCCGCTTAATTTGGATGGAGACGGCCGGCTGGGTCAGGTGCACATCTTCCGCAGCACGGGTGATGCTTTTGTGACGCGCCACGGCGTCAAAAAGGCGAAGTTGTTGAAGTGTCGCGTGTATCATCTGTCCATATACATTTGTTAATGCCAAACATAAAAACAATTAAGTGTTCGTTATTTTAGAATTACACTAAGTTTTGCTCCGAAGCAATAACCAAGCATTTTTGTCGGGATTATCCCTACACCAAATGTGGTCAAAACAAGGAGCAACACATCATGGCGAAGACCTACGATGCAGGGGTAAAAGAATATCGGGAAACATATTGGATGCCCGATTACACCCCCAAAGACACTGATTTTCTTGCCTGTTTTAAAGTTATCCCCCAAGAAGGCGTTCCGCGCGAAGAGGCCGCAGCCGCTGTCGCCGCTGAATCGTCCACCGGCACTTGGACTACGGTGTGGACCGATTTGTTGACGGATTTGGACTACTATAAGGGCCGTGCCTACGCCATCGAAGATGTGCCGGGTAGCGACGACTCGTTTTACGCCTTTATCGCCTATCCCATTGATCTGTTCGAAGAAGGTTCGGTTGTGAACATCCTCACGTCGCTGGTCGGCAACGTGTTCGGTTTCAAAGCCGTGCGTGCCCTGCGTCTGGAAGACATCCGTGTACCGCGGGCCTACGTCATGACCTGTGGCGGTCCGCCGAACGGCATCCAAGTCGAACGCGACATTTTGAACAAATACGGACGGCCGCTATTGGGTTGCACCATCAAACCGAAACTGGGCTTGTCCGCTAAAAACTACGGTAGGGCCTGCTACGAAGGTCTGCGCGGCGGTCTGGATTTCACCAAAGATGATGAAAACGTGAACTCCCAACCGTTCATGCGTTGGCGTCAGCGTTTCGACTTTGTCATGGAAGCCATCCAAAAAGCCGAAGCCGAAACGGGTGAGCGCAAAGGTCACTACTTAAACGTCACCGCACCGACCCCGGAAGAAATGTACAAACGTGCAGAGTACGCCAAGGAAATCGGCGCACCGATCATCATGCACGATTACCTGACGGGTGGCTTCACCGCCAACACGGGCCTTGCCAACTGGTGTCGCGACAACGGCATGTTGCTGCACATCCACCGCGCCATGCACGCTGTGTTGGACCGCAACCCCAACCACGGTATTCACTTCCGCGTTCTGACCAAGATGCTGCGCTTGTCAGGTGGTGATCACCTGCATTCGGGCACCGTTGTCGGGAAGCTGGAAGGCGACCGCGACGCGACCTTGGGCTGGATCGATTTGATGCGCGACAGCTATATCAAAGAAGACCGCACCCGCGGCATCATGTTCGACCAAGACTGGGGTGCCATGCCGGGCGTTATTCCGGTGGCTTCCGGTGGTATCCACGTCTGGCACATGCCGGCACTGGTCAACATCTTTGGAGATGACAGCTGCCTGCAGTTCGGTGGCGGCACTTTGGGTCACCCGTGGGGCAACGCTGCTGGTGCAGCTGCGAACCGCGTGGCTGTCGAAGCCTGCGTCGAAGCCCGCAACGAAGGTCGTGAACTTGAGAAAGAGGGTAAAGACATCCTCACCAAAGCTGCAGCAAGCAGCCCTGAGCTCAAGATGGCCATGGAAACGTGGAAAGAAATCAAATTCGAATTCGACACCGTCGATAAGCTGGACGTGGCTCACAAATAAAAGCCCCAACCAACGTCCAACGCCCCTGGTCCGGGTTCTCTCCTGTATCTCTACCCGGCCAGGGGAACTTCATCGACAATTAGAATTCGTAACTCATGAAGGAATAAAACAATGAGTGATATGCAAGATTACAAATCGAGCTTGAGCGATACCGACTCACGCAAATTTGAAACCTTCTCCTACCTGCCGACCATGGATGCCGATCAAATCCGCCGCCAAGTGGAATACATCGTATCCAAAGGCTGGAACCCGGCTGTGGAACACACCGAACCGGAAAATGCCATGAGCAACTTCTGGTACATGTGGAAACTGCCGCTGTTCGGCGAAACCGATGTGGACCGCATCCTGGCCGAAGCCGAAGCGTGCCACAAGGCGCACCCGAACAACCACGTGCGTCTAATCGGTTTCGATAACTACGCACAGTCCAAGGGGACCGAAATGGTCGTCTATCGCGGCAAACCCGTCTAAGACCAGGGTCTTCAAAACCGCAGAAGAAGCCCCTGGTCTGCACCCGGCCAGGGGCTTTTTTGCCAACTATGAAAACATAAAAATTATTAAATAGGGACAGGTCCGATGAACAGTATTTCAAAACAGTACGAAGTTAAAAAAGAGCCCTTCTACAAAACCGTCGGGCAAGAAGAAGACCTTTACCAAGCCGCCTATGCGCGCCGCATGCCGGTGATGCTCAAGGGCCCGACGGGATGCGGAAAATCGCGCTTTGTGGAATACATGGCCTACAAACTGGGTCGCCCGTTGATTACGGTGGCGTGTAACGAAGACATGACCGCATCCGATCTGGTGGGGCGTTTCTTGTTGGATAAAGACGGCACCAAATGGCAAGATGGGCCGTTGGCCACCGCTGCACGCATTGGTGCCATCTGTTATCTGGACGAAGTGGTCGAGGCCCGCCAAGACACCACCGTCGTCATCCACCCCCTGACCGATCACCGCCGCACGCTTCCCTTGGATAAAAAGGGCGAGCTAATCGAAGCCCACGAAGACTTCCAATTGGTGATTTCGTACAACCCCGGCTACCAGAGCCTGATGAAGGATCTCAAACAATCCACCAAGCAGCGTTTTGGTGCGTTGGACTTCGACTATCCCGAAGCCGAGTTGGAAGCCGAGATCGTGTCGAAAGAAACCGGCTGCGATGGCGAGATCGCAAACAAACTGGTGCAGATCGCACACCGCACGCGCAACCTGAAAGGCCACGGCTTGGACGAAGGCATCTCCACCCGTCTATTGGTCTATGCCGGTCAAATGATCGCCGAAGGTGTCGATCCCCTAGCCGCTTGCAAGATGACGCTGGTGACGCCGCTCACCGACGACCCTGACATGCGCGAAACGCTGGACGCGGCTGTCGCGACCTTCTTCGTTGATTGAGGAAACGTCTAGACGTGAGGTACGGACATGACCGTCGATCTCGAAGACTACAAAGCGTGCTTGGCACAAGCCGGACCTGACGCGCTCGCCAACTTGGAAGCCACCTTCCACGAAGCCGCCCGGGTGATGTCGCCCGCAGGTTTGCAAGATTATATGGAAGGGGCCAAGGGCCTATGTAACTTGGGGCGGGGCCACGATGTGGTTTTAACCTATCTGGAAGAAATGCCCGCCGTTGTACAAGAATGCGGCGAAGACATCATCCGCGATTGCATCGAAGCCGCCATGAAGCTGTCGTCCATGACGTCCGGCGAAGTCATCGCGCTGCTGTTTTCCAGTCTGCCCACAGCGGCACGGCGTTTGGGCGACCCGGAACTGTTGCGCGGGTACTTAACGTTGATCCACCAACTATCGGCCAAGGCATCACGCGGCCTGCGGCCCATGTTGGGCAATGTGGACGAACTCCTGTCCAAACTAACCTTGTCGGGACTGAAACGCTGGGCCAACTTCGGCGCAGAAGCGTATCGTCGCGATCTGCAAAACTTGGTGAAGTATTTCAATTTAGAAAGTGCTGACAGCCTCAAAGTTTTGCAAAAAGAACGGCGCGGCACGTTGTTTATTGATACCCAACGCAAGCTAAACTTCTATCTGCGCGCCCTGTGGGGACGGGACTTTTTCCTGCGCCCCACCGCCGCCGATCACGAAGGTTTTAAGCCTTACGTCGAACATCACGTGATGCACCTGCCCGACGCCGTTGACGGCATTGGCGATATTTCCGGACTGGAGCTTTATCGCGCCCAAGCCGCACACTTGGCCGCCCACATCAACTACACCCAAGCCCCGATTTCTGCCGAGGCCTTGAGCCCCGCACAGATCTTTTTCATCGGCTTGATCGAAGACGCACGGGTGGAATACCAAGCGGTGCAAGACTTCCCGGGTTTGAAGAAACTTTGGGGCCGTTTGCTCAGCTTGGAATTTGACCGTCCCATCGAGCACGACACCGTCGCCGTGCTAGAACACTTTGCCCTCGCCTTGAACAATCAAACCCGGGCTATGGGCGATGAACAGTTGGATCGCTTGCTAGCGCAATTCCACGACAACATTGAAAACCGCCAAAACGACAATCAGTTTTCGTGGGATTTGGGCATGGCGTTGTTCCATGTATTTGCCGAACGCAAAGACGTGCCCAGCCTACGCATCTTGGAATCCATTCGCATTCCGTACCGCGACGACAACCGCTTCGTTTGGGAATTCGAAGAGTTTAATTGGGATGAACACGGGACCGAGTACATCCCCGCCTCTCAACGCCAAGTGCGCAAATACGTCACCGCCGTTGAAATGGCCAACGAAGTGGACTGCGAACTGGCCGGTGATGATGCCCAGGAAATCTGGGTGTGCCCGACCGAATTCATGCCCTACGAAGACGCGGGTGAAGCCACTGAAAGCTTTAACGACTGGTGGGGGAAAGAGCCGATCTCTGACCCGTTTCACTACCAAGAATGGGACTATCAGGTGCAGCTCTACCGTCCCGATTGGGCCACAGTCTATGAACGTCGCCCAACCAAAGGTGATGCCGAGGACGTGGACCGCATCTTACTTGAATACAAACCCGTCGCGCACAAAATCAAAAAGATCATCGACATGCTGTCTCCCGAAGGCGTGCAGCGGGAACGCAACATGGAAGACGGAGACGAAGTTGACATCAACGCCGCCGTAGACGCCATGGTCAGCATTCGCATGGGTGAACAACCCAACCCGCGCATCACCATGCGCAATGTCATCAAAAACCGCGACTTGGCGGTAACGGTGCTGTTGGACTTGTCCGAATCCACCAACGAAAAAATGGATGGATCGGACAAAACCGTGTTGGAGCTCACCCGCGAAGCCGCCACTTTGGTCTCCACCGCCATCAACGGCATCGGCGATCCGTTCTCCGTCCACGGTTTTGCCTCCGATGGACGTCACGACGTGCATTATTATCGCTTCAAGGACTTCAAACAAAAGTTCGACGACGATGTCAAAGCCCGTTTGGACGGCATGAAGGGCGGCCTGTCCACCCGTATGGGCGCGGCCATGCGTCATGCAGGACAGCATCTTTTGAAACAGCCCGAACGGCGCAAGCTGTTGTTGTTGGTGACGGACGGTGAACCCGCAGATATTGACGAGCGCGATCCCCAGCACCTGCGCCATGACACCAAAAAGGCGGTCGAAGAATTGTATTCCAAAGGTGTGATGACCTATTGTCTGACCCTGGACCCCAATGCCGACACATATGTCAAACGCATCTTCGGCATTAACAACTACACCGTCGTCGATCACGTCGACCGCTTGCCTGAAAAGCTGCCGACGCTGTTCGCCAGCCTCACACGTTAAGGAGAGAAGCCATGGAACCCAAAAGCTACGTGGGGATCGACAACGAAATCAACGGTGGTATGACCGACACAGCCAAAATCATTCGCGACGCTTGGGCATTTGGCATCATCCCTGAAACTGAGACCTGTCAAGGCTGGCTCGCGGGCGGAATTGAGGACTTGTGGCGCAAGGTCGATACTGAGTGGGAAAAGTACGGGTTTTTGGTTTCAAACCTCCCCGATGACATTCTCGAAAATTTCCTGCGCATTCAAACCGAAGCCATAGACAAGGCCAAGGCTGCGGGTTGGGACGGCGCGAACGAACTGGTGGGAGACGATTAGGAGCCTCTATGTACACCCGCCATCTCGAAGTGCCCGCCTATTCCCGGGGCCCAGCCCAAATCCAGGCCCCGCATTACAACATTGTTCAGCGGGCCTTAATACGAAAGCCCGACGGACTTCGCTTATCGCTTCCGGGCCTCAGAACCTTAGATCTGATTGTGTTGGGTGATGCGTGGGTGATCGTGGACTGTGCGCTCAATGACTTGCCGGTGGCCGCTTGGTCAGACTTCGAGATCGATGCCGGGCGCGCACTGCATGAACCCATCGTTTGTGAGTTGGCTTACTTCCATGCCCATGCTGGCATGATTATCAAACAGGTTTTAGAGCTCATGGACGACTTATTAGATACTGAACTCAAGGACGGTGACGACAGCCACCAAGTGATCGATTTTCCACAAAAGGAAGAATGATGCCGGTTTTGCCCAGTGGACGTTTTGTAGACATCATGGCCGAACGTGCCCGCTATCACGCGGTGCATGACGGCCTGCGCATCAAACAAAGCAGTCCACATGCACACCTTTATGGCTTGGTGGATGTTTTGGTCGAGCACACGCATCACAAAGGCAGCACGGAACGGCGCCTTAAATTTTCCGGCCACACCTTAAGTGACAACCGCTGGCTTGGGAAATGGGCCGCACAAGACCGAAAATTTTTTTTGGATTGGGTGCGTGAGCCCAACCAAGTGCGCATCATCGAACACGCACGCCGCCGCGTCTTGGCCGAAGATGAACTTCCGCGCGTCAAACGCTTCGATTATGCTGCACGCCTGTACAGCTATCTGCGCCTGCGGACCGAACAGCTGAACCTCCCCCGTGCAAAGCCCAAACACTGGCGGCAAACCCTACTCAATCTCTGTAAAGACGGGGTCAGTCAGGCCGAACTCAATTGGTCTGGGATCTTGGGTTTTCTCGAAGGCTTAGAAGATCACAAAACCATCGACAAAACTGTGATCACCGACGCCATGGACTTCACCACCCTACGCCCCGAACTGAGCCATGAAATCGTCTGCGCCCAAGGCTGCACGCTGCCATTGCGAGAAATCGTTCAAAAGAAAAAGGGCTATGAGCTCCAACTCGCCGGACTGAATGTGGAGGACGAAGATATTGGCGTCGTGCGTCTGTCCAGTTCTGAACCGTCCTATAAAGTCGGTGTCATTTGGCCCGGGGGACGCGCCAGCACACAAACCTGGTTTGTGCTAGGCCCCTATGGGCAAGCCATTACGGGAGGCGTCCCTGACAACGGCACGACCTTTAGCGACCAACACGCCGCCGTTGAAGCCGCACGCCGACATGCGCTGCGCAACAACCGGGCGAAGTGCGACCTCGTCAATCGTGCCCCCTATGACTACATGACCTTGCAAGGCGGTGAGCGATACCGTGAATGGCTTGTGACTCTTCCGGACTACACACCAACCCACTTCACGCAACATTATCTGGAGCGCAATGTCTTGATGCACATTCGCACCAAGGTCCGCGAGACGGAAGACGGCAAACGCGTCTTGTTCATCGAAGAACTGCAAAGCGATTGGCACCAAGCGTTAGCCCGCAAACAAACCCGCGGCATCCCCCAAGCCCCCTTTAAAAACGAATGGCCCACGTTGGCGTTGAAGTTGATGGTGTTGCATGTGGTTGAAGAAGGGCTGGATGGACTGGCTTGGGCCGATGGACGCGTGCATGAAATGCGCTACGACAAGCCCTTAAGCCCGCTGGTGCGTCTGTACGACAAAACTTTGATCAAAGCCGCCAATGCGCTCGCAAAACACTGGGGCGTGCGCGTCTCACCACACGTCTTCAACACCCAAAGCCCATGGCTCCACGCTGTGCGCCAAAAAGACGCATGGCGGGTCGAAGGCGGTGGCGGGAAGTTTCTCACACGTGCGCGCTACACCAAGCTTGAAGCGATGCAGGTTATTAAGCGTCACTCCAAACCCGTCAAGCTCTCACTCCCGACTTTGATCATATCTGAGAGCATGCGCGACGATATCCGCGCCCAAGGCTTGGCCTTGTTTGGCACAAAATCGGTGCGTTAGCCCGGCTCGGACGGGCTGGCGGACAGCACCACGGATTTACGGATTAAATCTGCCAACGAGCGGGCCTGGAGCTTATCCATAACCTTCGCCCGGTGCGCCTCGACCGTTTTTTCGCTGATGCTGAGGCCATAGGCTATTTGTTTGTTGGTATTGCCTGCAACGATCATCTCCATGACCTCGCGTTCGCGCGCAGTCAAGTTGTCGTAGAGGTCTTGAACCTCTTGATGTTCCATTTTTGCACTCCGGCGGCGCTCACATTCCGCAAGCGCGGTCTGCAAAAGATCCAGCATCACTTGGTCGTTATAGGGCTTTTCAATGAAGTCAAATGCGCCTTGCTTCATGGCATTGACGGCCATTTTCACATCGCCGTGCCCTGTCACTATAATCACGGGCAGGCATTGGTTTTCCTGGGAGATGTGTTTTTGCAGTTCAAGCCCACTCATGCCGGGCATGCGCACGTCCACCAACACACACCCAGGACGCTGCTGATTGTAATTATCGAGGAAGTGTTGCGCGGTCTCAAACGTCTCGACGTTCAGCCCAATGGACGAGATCAACCAGCTCAGTGAATCGCGCACGGCTTGGTCATCATCAACGATGTATACGGTTGTGTCTTCGTGGAACATAGGCGAAGTCTCTCGTTCAACTGTCGACATGATTATCACTGGTCTCCGTCTTAATCGGCAATGAAAAATTAAACCGCGTGCCTTCAGAAAAATCGGGGTCTACCCACAAACGCCCGCCGCACGCCTCAATAATGGAATGGCTGATGGCCAAGCCCATGCCCATGCCATCGGATTTTGTGGAATAGAACGGCTCGAACACATGCTCGATTTCATCTGAGGGCAAGCCTTCACCATTGTCCCAAATGCTACACAGCGCCTCACCCTGAGACGGTAGAGATGTCGTCACAACGATCAGGCGCGTGTCCTTGGGCTTTGTTTTCAGCTCATCCATGGCATTGTTGATGATATTGAGCAGCACCTGTTCGATCTGCACTTTGTCTGCAAAAATCGGCGGGACACCCGGCGCGCATTCGGATCGAATTTCAATACCCAAGCGCTTGGCCTCAAACGCCGTCAACAACAGTGTCTCTTCGACGATTTGTTCCAAAGATAACGGCTCCAACAAAACTTCACCCTTGCGCACGAAGGACCGGATGCGGCGCATCACTTCGCCGGCGCGCTCGGACTGGGTCGCGATCTTGTTCAACACATCGCGCATGCTGTCATCGTCCAAGGTGTTGGCTTGCAACCGGCGAATGCTTCCCGTCGCGTAATTCGAGATTGCCGCGAGCGGTTGATTGATTTCGTGGGCTAAGTTTGCGGTCAGCTCACCCATGGTGTTGACCCTGGACACATGGGCCAAGGTATCTTGGCGTGTGCGCGCCATATCCTCTGTGCGCTTGCGCCAAATCACGCCTGCCAAGGTATCGGCGACGGTTTCGACCAGGCGCTGTTCGTGTTGAGAGGGATGGTGACCGTGAGGAATATAAAGGTTCAAAACGCCCAAGACCTGCTCTGCGTGGCTGATGGGCACACACATATGACCGTGCTCCAAAATACCGTTGAACATCACTTCGTGATCATGGTCCAGGCAGGTTTTGATGATGGTCTCCCCCAAAGCCGCCCGCCCGCACAGGCATTGCCCTAGGTCCAGGTTCGCGCACAGTGTCTGCAGTTCGTGTGCTAAGTTTCGCTCGGCAACCAACTTCAGTTTTTGCGGCGAAGCCTCATCCACCAAGAAGATCGCCCCCATACCCAAAAGCTCCAGATTTTGGCGCTTCAAAACCAAGCGCAACGCTTCATCCAGAAATTCTTCAAGCGGCAGCGGCGCCAGGGACGCATTGAGAATGGCCGCGACAATTTCATGGTCCGCCGCCAACATGGTTCTTTCCGCTGTGCGTTTTTCAACGCGCACTTCCAAGGTCCGGTTCAGCTCGCGCACCTGGTTTTCCGCCAAAGTGCGTTCATCAACTTCGCGCAGCAAACGCTTGCGAATGTCGGCTTCACGCCTCGTAACGGCCAAGCCGATGGTTAAGCTGACCAAAAACATGGCCCCACCCAAAATCATCATGTCGCGTCGAATGGCGGCAAGATAAATAACTTGTGCCGCACGTATTTGATGGGCATTAAAATCCAGGTGCTCGACAAAGCCGTCCAATATGTTGAGCAATTTTGCCTGCTCTTGTCGAGATACCAAGATTGCCTCTTCCATTTCGGGCCCGCGGACACCTTCAACGGCCAGATTCATGGTCCGTTCGGTGTCCGGCTGAGAGTTGCGAATCTGTTCCGTCATGAGCTTGAGGTATTCAAGCTCGCGTTCGTCTGTGCCCAACTCTTCCAGGCGTGCGCGTGCGCGCACGAAATCGTTCGCCGCTTCCCAGGATAGCTGACGTTGCGTATCGCGATCAAAAAAGTCGTCAAGGACGGTGATGTAAGCAAAAATAAAGCTACGCTTGCGAATGGCGTCCCGCATATCAAAGGCGGTGCGGACCTTTTCTTCCAACTCCAGGTCGGTTTGGCGTGCGGCCTGACTGACTTCCCAGTGGTTAAAACTCTGGTACAGCAAAGCCGCCATGCAAGCCATCACAACGCCATAGGCGACATAGAGAAAAAAGCCTGTTTGACGGCTATTTGCCATTTTTTTTCCCAATGATTGCGCCTCTATTCCTCGGCCGCTTGGGCCTATTTATCAATATAAATAGCATTATATATCTTGCCATCGGAGGAAACCAGCAGCCGCGTTAGGGATATCCCGAATATCGCTGTTGATCCCAAGTGTGTATCGTTCCCAGCATAAGATTTCGGCAAAAGAGGGCATATGGCGAAAGCCTAGGCACCAAAAGATAGCCACATAAACGGCTGCAGCCTCAATTGCCCTTATGCAACAGGAGGAAAAATGAAACACAACTCTATCACGGGGGCTTTCTTGGGTCTTGCTGTCGGTGTCAGCTTAAGCTTCACCGCCTCTGCCGCAGAGATGGTCAAAATTAGT